>NZ_RZSF01000372.1:0-5994 GCF_004023325.1 Mesorhizobium sp. M1A.F.Ca.ET.072.01.1.1
GTCGACAGCGGCACGCCAAGCTCGCGGCACTCTGCCGCGAGCTTGGCGTGCCGCTGTCGACGCTCGAGGAAACGCCGGAGCTCGACCTCACCATCGACGGCGCCGACGAGATCGATCCCGCGCTGACGTTGATCAAGGGCGGCGGCGGGGCGCTGCTGCGCGAGAAGATCGTCGCGGCGGCGTCGCAGCGCATGATCGCGATTGCCGACCAGTCCAAGATGGTCGAGACGCTCGGCCGTTTCCCGCTGCCGATCGAGGTCAACAAGTTCGGCCTGCGCGCCACCGAGATCGCGGTCGGCGCGGCGGCGGCAAGCCTCGGCCTTGCCGGCCCGGTGACATTGAGGATGACGGGGGAGCAGCCATTTGTTACAGACGGCGGCCACTTTATCCTCGATGCATCTTTTGGCCGCATTCCGGATACAAGAGCGCTTTCGAATGCTCTCTTCGCCATTCCAGGCGTCGTCGAGCACGGTCTATTCATCGGGCTGGCGTCAACCGCCGTCATCGCCGGCGGCGACGGCATCCAAACCGTCCATGCCGCCCGAAAACCAGGGAGTTCTATCGACCATGATGTTGCATAAACGGGTTCGCCGCGTTTCGACCATTCTGGCGGCCTCAGCGGTGCTTGCGCTGTCCTCGCCGGCGTTTTCGCAGGATATCAGCGAATCGCATCTGAAGGCCGCACGGGCCGCAGTTGCGGCTATCCACGCTACCGACCCGTTCGACAATATCCTGCCGCAGGCGGCGGCAGCGCTTGAGAACCAGCTGATCCAGAAGAATCCCGACATGCAGGAACTGATCGGCAAGACGGTCACCGAAAAGGCGATGGGCTTGGCGGCGCGCCGCGCCGACCTGGAGAAGGAGGCGGCGCTCGCCTACGCCAAGGTGTTTTCCGAAAAGGACCTCAACGATATCGCCACTTTCTACAGCTCGGAAGCCGGCAAGAAGCTGCTCGACAGCGGCCCGGCGGTCACGCGCGACCTGGTGAAGGCGGCAGACATTTGGCAGAACGGGGTCGCCCGCGACCTCGCCCAGCAGGTCGGCGAAACGCTCGCCGCCGCCGCAAAGGCCGCGGCTCCGGCCAAGCCTGCGAAGGATGCGACCGCTCCTGCCGACGGCTCCGCACCAGCCGATAGTTCGGCGCCTGCAGACGACCAGGCTCCTGCCGACAACTCGGCTCCTGCCGACAATTCGCAGAACTGATCCGTTTCAAGCGGCCGATGGCCGACTGGACCAGAAGAGCCCGGGTTTCCGGGCTTTTCTTTTGCCTGCTGTCCGCCTACCTGTGACACACTTCCATTGCGCAGGAGTCCTTTCGATGGCCGGTTACGACTATGATCTCTTCGTCATCGGCGGCGGCTCCGGCGGGGTGAGGGCGGCCCGTGTGGCTGCCTCGCTCGGCAAGCGCGTCGCCATTGCCGAGGAGTATCGCTATGGCGGTACTTGCGTCATCCGCGGCTGCGTGCCGAAGAAACTCTATGTCTATGCCTCGCAATTCCCCGAACATTTCGCCGATGCCGCCGGCTATGGCTGGATGGTCCCCGAGGCAAGCTTCGACTGGCCGACGCTGGTCGCCAACAAGGACAAGGAGATCGCCAGGCTGGAGGCGATCTACAAGAGGAATGTCGAAGGTGCGGGCGGCGAGGCCTTCCATTCGCGCGCCGTGCTGGTCGATCCGCATTCCGTCTATCTCACTGCCGAAGACCGCACCGTCAGCGCCGACCAGATCCTGATCGCCACGGGCGGCCGTCCGGCTCCGCACCCGGCGCTTTCCGGCCATGAATATTGCATCTTCTCCAACGAAGCCTTCGATCTCAAGGAATTGCCGAAGGCGATCATGATCGAGGGCGGCGGCTATATCGCCGTCGAATTTGCCAACATCTTTCATGGACTGGGCGTCGACACCACGCTGGTCTACCGTGGCCAAGAAATTCTTTCGCGCTTCGATATGGACCTTCGCCGCTCGCTGCACGAGACAATGGAGAAGAAGGGGATCAGGATCCTCTGCCGTTCGATCTCGGAATGGGTGCGCAAGACCGCTGAGGGCAGACTGAACGTGCTGCTCTCCAGTGGCCAGACGCTGACCGTCGACCAGGTCATGCTGGCGATCGGCCGCATCCCGAACACGGAAAATATGGGCCTCGAAGGCGTCGGCGTGGAGCTCGGCAAGACCGGCGCGATCATCGTCGATGAATTTTCCCGCACCAGCATCGACAATATCTGGGCGATCGGCGACGTCACCCACCGCGTGCAACTGACGCCCGTGGCCATCCACGAAGCGATGTGTTTCATCGAGACAGCCTTCAAAGGCAATCCGACAGCGCCAGACCATGATACCATTCCGACGGCCGTGTTCTCGCAGCCCGAGATCGGCACCGTCGGCCTGTCCGAGGACGAGGCCGTCAAGCGCTTCCCGGACATCGAGATCTATCGCGCGTCTTTCCGTCCCATGCGGCACACGCTGTCGGGCCGCGATGAAAAGATGCTGATGAAGCTCGTGGTCGACGGCGCGTCGCGGAAAGTGCTCGGCGCCCATATCCTGGGACCTGACGCCGGCGAGATGGCGCAGCTGCTCGGCATTCCGCTGAAGGCGGAGCTGACCAAGGACGATTTCGACCGCACCATGGCCGTTCACCCGACAGCGGCGGAGGAGCTGGTCACCATGTACAAGCCGACCTATCGCGTGAAGAACGGCGAGCGGGTTTGAAGCCAAGCCGGGAGGCGCCGCCGGCCATGCCGGCGGCGCGAAGCTTCTTGGCTAGAGGAGCGTGCCGCGCAGGATCACCAGAGCCACCGAGAAATAGATCACCAGCCCGGTGACATCGACCAGCGTGGCGACGAACGGCGCCGAGGCGCTTGCCGGATCGAAGCCGATGCGCTTCAGCGCGAAAGGCAGCATCGATCCCGACAGCGAGCCGAAGGTGACGATGCCGACCAGCGCCGCGCCCACCGTTGCCGCGATCAGCATCCAATGCGAGCCATAGTCGTAGAAGCCGAAATACTGCCAGAGCGCGATGCGGCAGATGCCGACTATGCCGAGGATCGAGCCGAGCACCAAACCGGTCGGCAGCTCGCGCAAGGCGACACGCCACCAGTCGCGAAGGCCGATCTCGCGCAGCGCCAGCGCGCGGATGACGAGCGAGGTCGCCTGCGAGCCGGAGTTGCCGCCCGAGCTCATGATCAGCGGGATGAAGAGGGTGAGCACGATCGCCTTCTCCAACTCGCCCTCGTAGCTCTGCATGGCGTTCGCCGTGAGCATCTCGCTGAGGAACAGCGCGCAGAGCCAGCCGGCCCGCTTCTGGATCATGGCGAGGAAGCCCATCTTCATATAGGGCTCGTCCAGCGCCTCCATGCCGCCGAAACGATGAACGTCTTCGGTCGTTTCCTCGACCATGGTGTCGATGATGTCGTCGATGGTGACGATGCCGAGGATCTTGCCGTGATCCACAACCGGCAGGGCGAGCAGATCGTATTTGGAGATCGTCTGCGCCAGCGTTTCGCGATCGGTCAGCGGCGTGACCGTGACCGGCATGCGATCCGGCGCCACCGACAGGATCGAGTCCTGAGGCTCGCCGGTGATCAGCCGGCGCAAGCCCGTCGCCCGCAGCAGGAGCTGCGTGTCCTTGTCGGTGATGTAGATCGCATAGACGGTCTCGCGCGTGCGCTCGACTTTGCGGATGTAGTCGAGCGTGCGGCCGACGGTCCAGTCCGAAGGCACGCTGACGAACTCGGTCGTCATGATCGAGGCGGCGCTGCCCTCGGGATAACCGAGAATCGAAAGCAGTGTCGCGCGCAGCGGTGGGGCAAGCGCGCCAAGCAGTTCCGAGCGCGCAGGCTCATCGAGCTCGCGCAGGATGTCGGCTGCGCGGTCGACCGACATGGCGGTGAGCAGCTTGCCTGCTTTCGCGCGCGGCAGGGCTGCGGCGAGTTGCGGCGCGCTTTCGAGCTCCGGCTGGTCGAAGATTCCGACCAACCGCTCGAACGGCACCGCGCAGAGCAGCTCGATGGCGGTCTCGCGAGGTTCGCGGTTGAGGGCTTCGACGACGTCCGCGACGTGGTCGTTGGCAAGAACACGGGCAACGGCGACCGCTTCGTCGTCCAATACGGATGCGAATTCATTCATGGCTCACTCCTTGCCGTCCGGCAGGACGTGAGCCGTCAGGTCACGTCAAGGCGGACGGCGGTTGCGTTCGACTGTGACTGTCGCCAGGCATGGCGGGTTTGACCTTTCTGCTCGCGGGGTAGCGCATGACTCCCCGAAAAATCGGCTCCGATTCTCGGAAAGGATCATGCGCAATTCTAAGATTCTACAGCGTCCTTTACGCGTCCGAAGGGCGCGTGGCGCTGTAGGTTTCAAATCTGCGAGCGGGCGCAACATAGGAGCGCGTTTTGCCGAGTCAATCGCGAAGAGCGCTGAAAATGAGCGAAGCGTTGCCGGATCGCGAGACTGTGATCGACAGTGGCCGCTGCCGAGGCGACGGACCAGGGCTGGGCTGATTGCTATTTCTGCTTGAGCCGCCGGAAGCGCAACCATTTGTCCTCGGCCGGCCGGGGCTGCGCGAGGATCGTCGTGAGCTCGCGCGGCAGAGCGGGAGCGAGCGGCTTCTTGGTCGCGACGCCATCGGAGATCGCCACGACGCTATGATAGAATTCCTCTCCGGAGAGCGACCGCGGCGGAACGGCCTCGTGCATCACGCTGATCACGGTTACATCGGGGCAATTGGCCTTGATCGCTTCGTGGAAGGCGATCTTGCCTTCGGGGTCGAGCGCGCCGGTCGCTTCGTCGAGGAAGAGCAGTCCCGGCTGCTGCAGGATGATGCGGGCTACCACCAGCTTCTGCTTCTGCCCGCCTGACAGGACCTGATCCCAGAGCTTGCCTTCGCGGCTCTCATCGGCCAGGTGCCCGATGAATTCGCCGAGGCCGGCCTTGTGCAGGGCGGCCGCTACCAGCACGTCGGTGTGATCGTTTTCCGAACCCGGCAGACAGACGAGCTGCTTCAGCGAGACCTGCTGCAGCTTGACCTCCTGGGCGGCATAGAAGCTCGTCACCCCTTCCGGGAACACGATGGTGCCGCGGCCATAGGGCCACAGACCATTGATTGCCTTGATCAGCGAGGTCTTGCCGCAGCCGGACTCACCCTTGAGGAATGTCCACTCGCCGCGGCGGAAGCGCAGGTTGGCGGCGCTCAGGAAGGGCGTTGCGTCCTCGCCCTGATGCGCGAGCTCCAGCTTCTGGATGGTCAGGCCGAAGACGGGATTTTGCGTGGCATAGCTGAAGTCGGAGCGGCCGGTCTGGCGGTAGAACTCCTGCGGCTGCTGGACGTTCTCGATGGCGCTGGCGAGCTCGGTTACACGCTGGCTGTTGGCCCTAAGCGTGGCGATCGCGGGCATCACATGGATGAACCACGAACACTGGCTGATCAGCTGCGCGACCATTTCGGAGCCGGTTATGTAGCCCTTGAGATCGAAGCCGTTGTGAATGAACGGCACGAGACCGGGTCCGTAGGAAACGATGCGGGCGCCGATGAAATTGTAGATCAGCTCGAACGACATGTAGCTGGTGTTGACGACGTTCAGCCGCCCCCAGGTCTTGTCGATGTCGACATAGAGCTTGTCGTGCATCGTCTTCTGCACATCCTCGCCGTGTGAGGCGGCGACGTGGAAGCTGCGGCGCAGGAAGGTCGTCAATTCGCTGCGATAGCTGCCCTCGGCCTGTTGCATGCGGATGTTGAGACGTTCGAGCAGGCCGCCGAGCTTCACCGCAATCCAGGTGTTGAGCGGCACGTAGGTCGCGACCGCCAGAAAGGCCAGCACGGCGCTGCCATAGCTGCCGAGGAACTCCAGCCCTTTGACCTCCACCGAGGCCCCGATCAAATTCTCGCCGACGAAATAAAGCGAGGTCGCCACGCCCAGCACGCCCATGGCAAGGCCGATGGCGCCGCCCGTCATGTCCTTGATCGATTCCTGGATGCGCTGGTCGATGTTGTCGGGAGC
>NZ_RZSF01000373.1:0-5980 GCF_004023325.1 Mesorhizobium sp. M1A.F.Ca.ET.072.01.1.1
CCTGAAAGATGCATGCTGAAATAAAGACCCGCGCTGCCGGCGTGTTACGGCCAGATTCGTTTGCATCGACGGTCGCGCCGGAATAGTTTGCCTCCGCGACAAAGGAGCGGCATCATGAACAGGATCGTAAAGGGCCGAGACGGCAGCAAGGTATTCACCGAGCTGCGCCAGGACATCCTGAAGCTTACCTTGTCACCAGGTACTGTTATCGACGAAGCCAGTATTGCCACACGGCACTCGGTTTCGCGCACGCCCATCCGCGAAGCGATCATTCAACTCATCTCGGAAGGGCTGGTCATACGTGACCGGCGAGTCGCCCGCGTCGCGCCGCTCAACTTCGACGATCTGCCGAGGATCTATGACGCGTTGGTGATGTCGAGCCGGATCGTCCAGCGGCTCGCAGCCGAGAAGCGCACCGAGACCGATCTGGCGGAGATAGAGCAGCGGATGCGCGAGTTCGACGCGCTGTGCGACGAGGGCAACGGCGTGCAGCGCCAGGACGCCAATGTCGCGTTCCACATGAGCATAGCGCGCGCAGGGCGCAACCACTTTTTTTCCGACTTCTACGAGCGCATGCTGCTGACCTCGAGCCGGCTGTCGCGCGCCTGTTTCTCAAGCGAGGGCAACTCCAAGGGGCAGGGGAATGGCGAGCTCAAGCAGCACCTGACCGAGACAACCCGCCAGCACCGGCTCATCTTCGAGGCCATCAGGGACCGCGACGTCGAGGCCGCCGACAGGCTGGCCGTCGAGCATCAGAACCTGTCCTTCACTAGGCTGAAGGTGGCTATCTTCTCGCGAGCCTCGGAGAGCTCGATCAATATGCCGCTGAACCTGGCCAGCAACAAGGATCCACAGAACGGATAGGCATATGCGCTTCTAGTCCTCGTAGCCGAAACGCTCGGCCAGCATCTTTATGTACCCGGTCACCAGCTTTTCGGCCGACGTCCGCCCAGCTTGCAGTTGGGCGGCAGCCCGCGCCGCCTCCGACAGTCCGAGATCGGCGCTCCATCCGGCCCCCGTGCGGCGGAACAAGATGTCCTCGATCGATCCGGGCATATCCTGCCCCGATTGCGCCGATCTTCGCGCGGGCCTTTGCCGCTGCCCCAAGTACTTTCGGGCCCGTGCCAGCATGTCGGAAGCGGTGAAGGAATGATCGGCGAGCCGTCCCCACGAGACACTTACCATCGGCGCGTTATCGCGGGTCAAATGCTCGTGGATCGTGCGCCGCCATGATCCGCGCGGATTGCCCGGATCGTAGGTCGCCGGCCGCAACCCTGCCCAGGCGAACATCACGTCGCTCTTCGTGAGACCGAGACGTGGCAGCGTCGCGTTCGCCTGATCGAGAATAGATGCCACATCCTCCTCGCCTGCGACGGGGTCGCGCACGAAGCCTTTGAGCGGCGTCTCCGTCGGCCCGAGTATGTGGAAGTTCTTCCACGGCACGCAGAGGAAAAGGTGACCGAGCTCGTTGCGGCTGATCACGCCGGCGCCACGGAATTCCTCCGGCAGCCGCACCGCTATGTGGCACCCCTTGTTCGGCGTCACCGTTCTGCTGTCTGACAAGCCACAGGCCGCGTTAACGAGATCGGAACCGGGGCCCGCGAGGTTCAACAACAGCTTCGCGTCGATCTCCGCCGTGCCTGTCTCTCCTTGCCTGTCGGCGAGCGTAACGCGCCACCGCCCATCGCCGCTGTGTGCTGCCACCAGTTCGGTGTAGTTGCGGATCGTTGCGCCATAAGCGGCCGCGTCCAGTGCGTGATCGACGCAGATACGTTCCGGCCAGTCAAAGACATATTCAGTGAAGGCTGCGAGCCCGGTGAGGCCGCCGCCGAGATAGCGGGTGATGCCGATATGCCCAAGTTCATTCTGCCGGTAACGCCGGTAATCGAGAGTCGAATCCCAGCCCGACAGCGCGTTGAGCACGGCGAAGGCCAGATCGTATTTCCACGAGGCTACCGGATCGCCGGCGCGTAGTGGGATGTAGAAGGTATGCGGCGAAATCCGCCGCCCCATCACCGAGCGCAGGCGCCGGCGCTCGCGCATCATCTGGCCGGCGAGGGCCACATTGCTGATCTTCGACCTGATAGTCGTCGCATCGGCAGCGGCGGCGAGATAGTTGAGGCCGCAATGCATGATGCGGCTCGAGCGGCTGGAGCTGCCAGATCCGAAATCTCCCGCATCGATAAGTAACACCTCGTAGCCCGCGCCGGCGAGGCGATTGGCTGACGCCGCGCCGTTTATGCCACCGCCGATGACGACGGCCTCGAAACTCTTGCCGTTCAGCTCCAAAAGCGTCGATCTCACGCCCGTGGTCCCTTCGATAACTCGAGAACCTCCCGCGCGATTGCGATGTCGATAGCGCCGAGGCCGGTGGGCAGGAACACCTTCCGCCGCCCATCCGCGGCGCAGTTGCGGTTCTCGGCCACGAGTTGCTGGAGGGAGAGCGCCTTCACAGGCGCATACCGCTTGAGGGTACCATTGGCCATCAGCGCCTCGAATTGGACAAGATCGTCGACGAAGAATTGGTCGCACGGCGACAGCGCCATGGTGTTTATGGTCCGGCCGAGATCGACGAGGCTGATGAAAGCACCGGGAGTGAACCATTCCGGCTCGATGAGAGTTTCGGTCGGCGCCGGACTCGTGGTGATGACGATGTCGGCGCCCTCCACACACTCGCGCAGCCCCGCGTAGGCCTTCGCTTTCAGCCCTATGTCGCGCGCTTTGGCCGCGAGCCGCTCGGCGCTTTCGATGCGGCGACTGAAGCAGGAGCACTCCTGCAACGGAAAGGCTTTGGAGAACAGATCGAGGTGGTATTGCGCCTGCTCCCCGCATGCGATGATTGCCATACGGGTGCTTGCCTGCCGCGCCATCCGCTTCGCCGCCACCAGGCTGACCGTGGCGGTCCTGATGGCGGTTATCCAGCGGGCGTCTAGCACGGCGAGCAACCGACCGCCCTTGAGCGCGCTGAGGACGATCGAAGCCTCCAGGTTTTGTTGGCCAACTGCGGGGTCGAATAGCTCGATACCGAGCCATTTTACCCCGGCCACACCGTCGTTCTGCAGCAGGGCAGGAAAGGCCATGAATCGGGTGCCGTTCGCCGCCTCGATGACGGGTCTGGCGGCCATCCTTGCGGAGCCGTCATGCAGCGCCGCAATGGTGCGCTCGGCAATCTCCAGCACCTTGCGCCTGGACATGGAGAGCGAGGCGATATCGTCCGCGGAGAAATACTGCATTCGTTTGCTATTGTCTCAGTAGGGTTCGACAGATTTCGCGAAACAGCGGAGACGGGTCTTCAGAGACGCATCCGCTGTCGGCGGGGAGCCTCCGGATCAGGTGAGAATCCACTCCTTGAACCGGCGAGAGATCGTTTCGAAGTTATCAGCCCACCAGTTGTCGTTCAGGATGACGTTCCGTGGATTGTTCGAATCTGGCAGCCACTTGCGGGCGCTATCGGAGAGCATTGTCAGCGACTTCTTGGAGTTCGGATTGTAGCCGAGCTGCTCCATCAGCGGCGCCTGGGCTTCAGGCCGCAGCGCGTAGGACACAAACTTGAACGCGTTCTCTTTGTGGGGCGCGCCCTTGACAACCGCGAGATACTCGGTGCCGATCAAGGCCTCGGCGAAGGAGAAGGATAGGGTCTTGTCGCTTGCCTGAGTCGCCTTCACGCGGGCCGAATAGGTGTAGGAGAAATCGACCTCGCCGGTCTGCAGCAGGGTGACGGTCTGCGGCGTAGCGGCGACCCAGGAGGCGACATAAGGCTTGATGGTATCGAGTTTCTTGAAAGCACGGTCGACGTCCAGCGGATAGAGTTCGCTGGGCGATACGCCATCGGCCAGCAGGGCAGCTTCGAGGGTCTCGCTGGGCCGATCGCGGAAAGTGCGCCGGCCGGGAAACTTCGTGTAGTCGAAATACTCCGCGAAGGTGGTCGGATGCTTGCCTTCAGGGAACTTCGCCGGATCCCACGCGATGCCGCCGGCAAAGGTGTAGAAGGGGACACGGTCACGATCCGCTGGCAGCGCCAGATCATCGGCATCGACGAGCGCCGGGTCGAGGGGTTCCCAGTAGCCCTCCTTCGAGCCCGACGCCCCGAGTGCGCTCGGCGCGTCGAACACGTCCCAATCGACATTTCCTGAGGTGACCTGCGCCTTTACCTTGGCAAGGTCGGGCGTATCGATGACGTTCACCTTGATGCCGGTCTCTGCCGTGAAGGGCTCAATGACAGCTTTTTGGACGGCTTCCTTGTATGCTCCGCCCCAAGTAACGAAAGAGATTTCGCCGCCTTGGGCGAGGGCGCAGTCTCCGCGTATGACATACGGCGCTGCCAGCAGGACACTGGCCGCCGAGATTAGGCCGCGGCGAGAAATCTTGCGTTCGTTCAGTTGCATACGAATTCCCCTGTGATTGCTGTTCTTTCTCACCGACGCCAGTCTCCGGGCGCGGCATGTATATCCGTTCCGTCGTCTCCAATCGAAAAAAGGCGGCGAGCCCGGGCCCTTTTTATCGACTTCCGCTCCGTCCCAGTCGAGCCGGGGCTAAACGCCGTTTGCTCGATGGACGATCACATTCAGCACACAAATTGGATACGCAGTCAAGTTGCGTCTCAACCTCCACAAAACGCGGACCTTCCGCAGCATCGGCGGTCGGCGCGCAACGTCCGCTGCGAATCTTCACCGAGATGTGCTGGCGCTCGCTGGCGAGCGCGCGCAGCTCCGCGTCTCAGGCGGCCCGCAGGAGCACAGGATCGATAGCGGACTCCGTCACCGATGATCAGACAGGGCCGCCGCGTCGACAGGCCCAAGGCGGACCTCAGATGCCCCGACTGCTTCCCGATGCGTGTTCTAGTCAATCGGCAATTGTGGAGATGGTCACGCCAAACCTGAAGTAGTGACTCCAAAGCCCCAGAAGCGTCGAACGGGCTCAAGGCTAGGCGATAAGAAGTCCCTGTTCATCGAGCAACACACAGGCAGAGGCGTCGAAGCTGATGTCGATCATCTCACCCTCGCGCGCGACCTGCCCATTGATCATCGTACTTGCGCGAACCGGCAAACCTGTTCCGATGTCGATCTCGTAGAGGGCACTTCCTCCGAGGTAGGAGGTGCACACCACTCTGCCCTCCAGCGTATTCGCATAAGATCTACAACCAACGGCAATCTTTTGAGGACGGATCACGATCATAAGGCGCATGCCAGAGTCAAGGCGCGTCGGCGCGATGACCTTTATCGATTGACCGCCGCCAAGCGTAATAGACGCGACCTGCCCATCCAAAGCTGACACGACGCCCTGTAGCATGTTGGCCTTGCCTAGGAACTCGGCCACAAAGGCAGTCGCGGGTTGTTCATAAACCTGTTCGGGCGTGCCAATCTGTTCAGCCATCCCAGCATTCATCACTACAATCCGATCCGACATCGACAGTGCTTCTTCCTGGTCATGGGTGACGAATATCGCGGTGATGCCGGTCTCTTTCTGGATCTTCTTGATTTCGACGCGCATTTCCTCGCGCATGTTTGCGTCGAGAGCCGACAGCGGCTCGTCGAGCAGCAGCACCTGCGGCTCGAAGACGATGGCGCGGGCGAGCGCGATGCGCTGCTGCTGCCCGCCCGACAATTGCGAGGGCAGTTTCTTTTCGCTGTCTGGAAGCCTGACCATCTCCAGTGCCTTGCCGACCTTACGCGCGATGTCAGCCTTGGGCACGTCGTGGTATTTCAGGCCGAAGGCGACATTGTCGAAGACGCTTTTATGCGGAAACAGCGCATAGCTCTGGAAAACCAGGCCGATGTTGCGCTTGTAGATCGGCACGTCGTCGACACGCCGACCATCGATCATGATCTGGCCGCCCGAAATGTCGACCAGCCCCGCGATGGAGCGCAGGATCGTCGTCTTGCCGCAGCCTGACGGCCCGAGCAGCGTGACGAAGCTGCCCTTGCGGATCGACAGCGAGAAATCGCGCACCGCGACGAACTTGCCATAGGCGATGTCGATG
>NZ_RZSF01000374.1:0-5972 GCF_004023325.1 Mesorhizobium sp. M1A.F.Ca.ET.072.01.1.1
CACCGCGCCGCAGAGTTGCCGGTCTGGCTGCACAGATACAATTGGCACCGTCCCCACGGGAGCCTAAAGTCCAAAACACCTATCAGTCGCCTCGCTCTAACCGAGGACAACCTGTTGAGGCTCCACAGCTAGCTCAATCTCGACACTGTCGCCTTGCGCCGGTGTCGCACAGTTTGTGGAAAGCCTATGCCTGCACCTTTCCGCTGCCCGCCTTGCACGCAGCGAGCCACTGCATGGCGGAGGTTGGGTCCTCCAATATCGCAACTCGCTTCGCAAAGCCGATAAAGGCATTGCTGGCAGCGGCTACCGGTATGTGCCCAGCATATGCGTCACAACACGCCCTCAGGGCGGTCTCGTAGGTCAGGTCTCTGCGATCCTCGGGCCACTCATTGAGAAACTCGATAGCGTCCGCAGGACTGGCAATCTCTTGCACGATATAGCTGGCGCGCTTCACGAAAATGGGACTGCTAAAAGCCTCAGCGTTCATTCGTTCCCCTCCACCTGCTCCATAGCCAATTTGCACGACCCGGGCCGCATCGACGCCCGCCGACCATTGCAGAAATGTGCTGTCAGGGCGATGACGATTCAAGAGGACGAAGATGCGTGATCTGCATCCTCGGTGAGCAGTTCGGCTGCTCATCACCGCGAAGTCCGGCGAAGCCTGCTCAGGCATCTATCTTCCTTCCTGGCCTGATCTGAGGAGAACACACCCCTCGGTACGGTCATTCTCTAACGGCGGATGAACCACACAAATTGAAAGGCCCCGTTTAACTGCCGAGCCACAATATGACCGCCTGCGAAGTGAGCGCCCACATGAACTCCCCGATGACCGCCGACGCAACCTCGCGGCTTCGTGAGATCTGACTGGCTGACAACTATTTGCCAAGACATTCCTGGTGCGGCGGCTATGCGAACTGAGCATCTGTTCAGGGCCACGGGTGTGCTATACGGCTTTGATGGCTATTGGTTCGATGTTGCGCCGGCGCTGGCTGCCGGAAAAGAGCTTTCCATCCTATGCGTATCTGCCGGGCAGGCAACCGCATCCCGTGCGTGATCCCGCAGGACATAGCTACAATAGCGAAGCCATGCCGTTGGCGGCAGAGGCGTCGCTGGACTCAGACATATTCCTTTGGGGTCTCGACCTCTTCAACCATGGTTATTACTGGGAAGCCCATGAGGCGTGGGAGGGTCTGTGGCAAGTTGCAGACCGAGGCGCTCCGCTTCGGACGCTCTTCAAGGGATTGATCCTGTTATCGGCGGCCGGCGTGAAGATCCGCGAGGGCAAGCAGGCGGCGGCGATGCGTCATGCCGCACGCGCCGCGGCGCTCCTTCGTCGGCTGAACACGGCGGATCATACCTTCGAGCGTGCGCTCGGCATGTCACCCGCAGCGCTCGCCGAATACGCAGAAGCCGCGGCACGGATCCCGGCAGCCTTGCAGGCGACAGCGCTCGGTCAGCCCCAACCCGTGTTTGACTTCATTCTCGGACCAAGCTCCGGCGAAGGGCCGATCAGCTGGCAAAAAACAGTCATCCGTAGAAGTCGCCGGGAATAGACCGGACCCGTTGGGCCAACGTCACTGACGAACGACGAATGCCAGGTTTCGTTCACCTGGCCGTATTTTCGTGTAGCGCGGAATTTCGTCACGTTGTTTTCGGAATTAGAAAAGCTCAGACGGCATGGCTGCATATCGGTTCCGGCGCCTGGCAGCCGAAACGATTTCCGGGGCGAACGCCTATTAGCAAGGGCTTATGGCGATACTTATGCTGCTGAGACATTTATTGCCTTCAGCCACCACCATCACTATGTAGCAAGACTTCGCCTGCTGTCTTCAAGCCACCCGGAGAATTTCATGACAGAAGAAGCCGACCACAGCCTCGACGCCCTCATCGAGCTTACCGCCGATGTCGTCTCAGCCTATGTCTCGAACAATCCGGTCCCGGTGGGCGAGCTCCCCGCCCTGATCGGCCAAGTACATGCAGCACTGAAAGGAACGGCCGGCAGCGTTTCCGCAGAACAGCCGCAGGCTCTCAAGCCTGCTGTTCCGATCAAGAAGTCGGTGATGGCGGACTACATCATCTGCCTTGACGATGGAAAGAAGTTCAAATCGCTAAAGCGCCATCTGTCGACCCACTATGGCCTCACGCCGGACGAATATCGCGCCAAATGGGGCCTGCCGGCGGACTATCCCATGGTCGCGCCGAATTACGCCGCTGCGCGCTCGGCCTTGGCCAAGACCATTGGTCTCGGCCGCAAACCGAAAGAGTCGGAAACGCCGGCGCCGGCGAAGCGGACCGGCAAGAAGGTCGCAGCTTGACTTTATCTCTCGAGGGTCGTTCTGGAGCGCGCAGCTGCTATCGGCATGATCTGCGCAGAATAGGAAAAGGCGGGGACCAAACCACGCCTTACCTCGCGTTCATTCGCTCTTGCCGGGACGCAGGAGAAAATTTCAGCCAGTCTTCGCACAACCCACGCATCTACAAGGATCGCATCGTTGGCGACTAGGCTGGCACGCCACCACCATATCAGTGGCGGATCGACCGCAGTCCGGCATGAAGCTGCAAGCAAGGTTCCGTCACCGCGTACTCCAGCTGAACATCGACGTCATGTGCGCCAACAGCCCGCAGGCCAAGGGCTGCCTCGAACGCGCCAACCTGACGCTGCCGTCTTGTGAAGAAGCTATGCCTGGCGACATCAGCACGATCGACGCGGCGAAACGCCTCCGGCCGAATTCGCTATTCCTTCGCCTCCCTCAATCCGCGCCATCGCGTCCGCCGCATCTCGACCGAAGCCGCAATCGTCAGCGGCCTCCCGCGCGAAAGGCCCGAGGATTGCATGTTGAAAGGCAGCGCATCGGCCTGGCACGCGCGCGCGCTCATGCTGCAGCCGGATCTGCTTGTCGCCGACGAGCGCCGGCGCTCGACGTTTCGATCCAGGCGCAGATCTGCCTCCTTGCGACAACGCAAATGAGAGCAAAAATGACCAGCACCATCAATCTCTAGAGCCGCGAGCTACTGCAAGATTTGGTGGGTGGATCTTTCGAGACAATGTCGATGCTTACACGCAGGAACGCCTTCGCAAGTGCGATATGAAATTTGTGCATTGCAATATCTGCGGCGATCGATATGATCATGTTGTCGGCCATCTACTCCTCCCAGATGCGATGCCGGCGCTGAGTGCGGCGCACCTCCTCCCGCGCTGCATTTCAAATCGAGCCCACTGCCACCTCCTCCCGGCAGTGGGCTTTTTCTTTGTATGAGCGGCAATTTGGCCCTTGGCCAACATATTTGGCTTTAGGCGAGGCGAATGCTCCGGACTTCCAGGCCTTTCTTGCCCTGCCCGCATTCGACAAACACTTTCTGTCCCTCCACCAGCACGCTGAGCCCTGAGCGGTTCAACGCGGTGGCATGAACGAAAACGTCTTTCTCACCGTTGTCGGGAGCAATGAAGCCTGGAATGCTTCACGGTCTCATGCTTGGCAAAACTCTCGCCTATGGCCATGAATGCCTTCGCCTCATCACTCATCAAATACGATCGCGACGACCAATGGCAGCACGCCTTTCAGGCATAGTGCGATGCCGCCATTGGCCCCTTGAACGGTCAAGTCGGACACGCGTAACATCGCCATCTGAATTGAGTCTGCTTCATTCGTCCGGGCTGATGTCCGGAGTGGTCTGGATATTTTCCTTGCGTACGGATGCAACCAGCGGCGCGGCGAAGCGCGGCAAATCGTTTGTCCATATGGCGGAAGCCTCCTGGGGCAAAGGCCTCAGCACCCTGCTGCGTATCGTGCGAATGACGCTGCGCCATCCCTGGCAAGTCGCCATCACCATCGGTTCGACCTTCATTGCCGCGACGCTGCAGCTTTTCATTCCGAGCTTGCTGGGACGCGCCATCGATCAGGCGCAGGGCGTCTTGACTGCTGGTGCTGGTCCTGCGGCAGAGCGCGCGCTGTGGAACACGGCGCTCACGCTGCTCGTCGTCAGCATCCTGCGCGGCCTCTTCACCATGGCGCAGAACTACTATGGCGAGGCCGTCGGCCACCGGACCGGCTATGAACTGCGGCTGGCTTTCTATGAGAAGATCCAGCGCCTGAGCATCTCCTTCCACGACCGGGTCCATACCGGCGATCTCATCACGCTCGGCCTGCTCGATCTCGACGGCGTGCGCATGTTCTTCTCCACCGGCATCCTGCGCGTCGTGCTGCTCGGGGTGCTGATCGGCGTCGGCGCTTATCTGCTGATCAGCACCGATCTCGTGCTCGGGCTGCTCAGCCTGAGCTTTGTGCCATTCGTCGCCGGATAGTTGCGCCGTGACAGCCGGTGGAAGACCAAGCCCAGGCTGCGCGAGCGGGCTCGACGGCACGGCAAAGAGCAGCACGGCGGAGGCGCCCATCGGGGCCACCAGCAGCGCCACATGAGGCCCGCCGCCCATGGCGAGCCCGCTGATCACACCGGTCAACGCAATACTGATCGTGGCCCCGATGCAGGCGAGCAGCCGCTCGCGCAGCGTCGCGCCGGCGAGGATTGGGACGAAGAGGCGAAACCCCATGCTAAGCCTTGGAACGAGTGGAACTCTGCGCGGTCCGCAATGCCGCCGAAGCCACGGATTTGAAAGTCAAACAAATCCGAATGTTCGCGGCCAGGGAGAATATTATTGCGCGCAGCAAGGTGGGCAGTCCGCCGCCAGCGGCTTGTGCCTTTCAAAATTGCGCCAGAGCCTTGGCGCGAAGAACCTTCTACCGCAAAATGATAGTATCGACTTCCTCCCGGCATGGCGGAACGCTCTCGCTTACCGCTGATCGTTCCGGGGAAGATTCGCGTGAGCATTGGATCTTTGCTTAGTAACAGCGAGATGCGCCGACGACGATTCTCAAAGGTCAGCATTGGCGCGAAGAACTCATCAACCGGATTTCGTCCCAACGCTTTCGCTCGCTAGCAACATCAGTTCGGGCGCGCTCGCCTGCCCATGAAAAGCAGCGCCTCGTCTTCGAAGGGACACCGTGACAGAGTTAATTACACCGTGCTTATCGGTTGCGCGAGAACTGTCCCGACGCGAAGATGAACGGATCCTTTGGGCCAGCCGTCCCAGCATTTAATCGCAGCGCAGGGATCTTTTCTTCGAGCGCGGCTGCCACGAACGCTCTTCGAGCAGCTGGTGGATGAGCCTCACCACGCAATACCTGCAGACAGGCGTCCATCGCCACCCTCCGTCTCTCGGTCTGACGATGAAGATCACGCAGCAGGATATTGGCCGCCTCATTGACATCGAACACGATATGCTCTGTGCTGCGGCGGCCAACCTGAACAACCACCGGCCTCTCAAATCTCCGCAAGGCGGTCATCTCTCCGCCCCCCAAAGGCGATCATGCGCCAATAGCCTAGTTCGTCTTCTTGCCGAGCCGAGCCGGTACCGCTGCGAACTGCGAAATGTCGACACAATGCCCTCTCGACTTGCCCCGCGCCAGCTCACATGCGTCGCTGACGCCTAGGCTCGCACTTTTCCACTGCCCGACTTGCAGGCAGCGAGCCACTGCATGGCGGAGGTTGCATCTTCCAATATCGCGGCTCGTCTCGCAAAGCCGAAAAAGGCATTGCGCGCCGCACTTACAGGTTTTCGCCCATCGTATGCATCATAGCACGCCTTGAGCGCGGCTTCGTGGATCAGATCTCTGCGATCATGTGGCCATTCGTTGAGGAAATCGACAGCGTCCGCGAGACTGGCAATCTCTTGCACGATGTACGCTGCACGTCTCACGAAGAGCGGACTGAAAGCCTCAGGGTCCATTCGATCCTCCCGACCTGCTGAACAGCTGGTTTGCGTGAAAAGGCGCCTCATCGACATCCGCCGACATAGCAAAATGTCTTGTCAGGGCGATGACGATTTCGAGAGAAAAGTAGCGGCGTGATGTCGCCCAAGCGAGCAAGCCGACTCCGCTGCCTCGGTGGCTCACTAAGTGGTATATCTACATGGT
>NZ_RZSF01000375.1:0-5947 GCF_004023325.1 Mesorhizobium sp. M1A.F.Ca.ET.072.01.1.1
GAGTGCCGCCGCAATGCGGCCGAGGCTTGCCGGCGTGTGGTCGAGCAGCGTGCCATTGGCATAGCCATCGGCCGCGACGGCGTTGAACTGGGTCAGCACGTCGGCCGGCGCCGGCAGGAACAGCGGCGATGCCCAGCCGAGTTGCGCGGCGAGCACCCACAATGCGATCAGCGCCGCCAACGTCACCAGGCTGATGCCGAACGTGCTTGCCGATGCTGAGCTGCGCGGCGGGGGAGACGGCCTCAGCTGAGCCGTGGCGGGAGGGAACGGGGTTCGGGAATTGGCGGCGAGCGTCATTGCAAGGTTCCTCTGCGGGCGCCTTCCGGCTGGTGGATGAGCGAGCGGATTTCCTGCCGCAGCTCAATGAAGCGCGGGTGGGACTGGATCGGCCCGAGATCGCCGCTTTCGGCGAAATCGCGCACGAAATCGGCATCGAAGCGCGCAACGATGCGGCCCGGCCGGG
This sequence comes from Mesorhizobium sp. M1A.F.Ca.ET.072.01.1.1, assembly GCF_004023325.1. NCBI lineage: Bacteria > Pseudomonadati > Pseudomonadota > Alphaproteobacteria > Hyphomicrobiales > Phyllobacteriaceae > Mesorhizobium > Mesorhizobium sp. M1A.F.Ca.ET.072.01.1.1. The sequence goes on from NZ_RZSF01000375.1 coordinate 464, forward strand.
GTGACATCACGACGATGGTCGTGCCGAGTGTGAGTGCTTCCTCGATCGAATGGGTGATGAACAGGATCTGCTTGCCGGTTTTGGCCCAGACCGAAGCCAGAAGCTGCTGCATCTCGCGCGTCAGGCTGTCGAGGGCGCCGAATGGCTCGTCCATCAAAAGGATTTTCGGATCGGTGGCCAGCGCCCGGGCGATGCCGACGCGCTGGCGCATGCCGCCCGACAGTCCGTAGGGCGGCTTTTCGGCGAAATCGGCGAGCCCGACCAGGTCAAGAAGGTGCCTCGACCGCTCATGGCGTTCGATGCGCGAGAGGCCCCGGTACTTCAGGCCGAGCGCGACGTTGTCCAGCACATTGGCCCATGGCAGCAGGGTGTCTTTCTGGAACACGACGCCGCGATCGCCGCCCGGCGCCGCGATTTCGCGTCCATCCAGCGTGATCGTGCCTTCGGTGAGCGGCAGGAAGCCGGCGATCGCGTTCAGCAATGTCGACTTGCCGCACCCGGAAGCGCCGACCGCGACAACGATGGAAGCGGGAGCGATATCGAGCGACACGTGATCGAGCGCGTGCACGTGCTGGCCGTCGGAACCCGGAAAGGTGACGCTGGCATCGCGGATTCGAAGCATGGTGGCCTCCAGGCGATCTGGCTGGCGTGCCAGCCAGATCGGCGTTTTCCTTCAGGGATTGCTAGTTCGAGGCCTTGGCCACTGCCGCATATTGCGGATCGGCGAAGGCCGCATAGCTGTTCTTGACGGAGGTGATCTTGTGCTGGTCCTTCAAGAAGCCCGCGGTGTCCTTGAGGATTTTCGCGACAGCGCTCTTGTCGCCGCCGCCCAGCCATTTGTCGGAGACCTGTTCGTCGAGCGGCGGGACGACCGTCGTCTTCAATTGCTCCGAGTTCTCGGCCGCCGTGCCGCCCTGCAATTTCGCGATGAGCTTGGCGCTCTCGGAGTCCGGGCCCCAGGCAGCCGGGTTGCTCAGATAGGCCTGGTTAAAGCCGTCGATCAGCCGGACATACTGGCCGAGGAACTCCGGATTGGCCTTGGCGAATGCGCCGGTGACGACCAGCGCGCTGAAGGTGGGCGCGCCGCGATCAGCAACTTGGCCGGCCGTGAGCAGGACCTTGCCGTTCTTCTTGAGTTCGGACAGCGCTGGATCCCAGACGAAGCCGCCGTCGATGTCGCCGCGCTTCCAGGCCGCGACGATCTCGGGCTGCGGAATGGCGATAACCTGCGTTTCCTTCTCGGAGATGCCTTCCTGCTTGAGCACGGCCAGAAGCTGGTAGTGGTCCGTCGAGACCGGCGCCGCGGCGAGCTTCTTGCCGCGCAGGTCCGCCGGCGACTTGATTTCTGGCCGCACCACCAGCGCCTCGCCGTCGCGAGAGACGGACGAGATGTAGAACGCTTTCACGTCGAGGCCCTTGCTGACGGCAGCCGAGAACGGGCTCGATCCGACATCGCCGATCTGGACGTCGCCGGACGCGATGGCTGCGAAAATGTCGGCACCGGAATTGAAACGGCGGAATTCGATGTTCCACCCGGTCTTCCTGGCAAGGTCGCCATTGGCGATGCCAAGGTTATAGGGATTAGCCCCGGTTTGGTAAGCAATGACGACCTTCTTCTCGTCGGCATGAGCCATTCCAGAAGAGGCCGCCGCTGCGAGCGCGACCAGGGCGGCGGAAATCAGTTTTCGCATGAGATCGATCCTTTGAGCGGAGGGTTCACCCCTCGATTGCCCGCTCCATCCAGAGCGTCGGCTCAAAATCTAGTTAGTTATAGAATAAGACAGGAACGATTTTCCGAATGACAAGGGGAGAGCGGAAAATTGGCTCATCTGGGTTGTCAGCCGGTCCGACGAATGATCGTGCGCTTTCTCTCACCTTCCGAGGCGAAGCGAGGCGAAACCCTACTTCAAATCCGCAAGCAACACCTTACGGCGGATTATCCGATGTCCGCTTGTAGGCCAAGCAAACTTAATTTAACGGCAGGTATGCGGCGCAAAGCCGAATTGGTTCCTTTCGCCGTGACTCAGATTTGCGACTTGGTCTTGATCGCTTCCGACGTGAATTCAGTGCTAAAAGCATTGCGGGAAAGCGGAATAGAGGTCACGTCCGTCCACAATCAGCCCGACGACGAACCCCGGCTGTTCTCCATTGATTTCTGGGCAAATGGCGACTGTCGGAAAGTTGGCCAAAGGACCTGGCGCTCGATCAAGTACACCTCAAGACGGGTAGCTGATCTTTGACAGAGTCCCTTCGAAATTCCGAAGGCAACTGCGTTGGCCCTGGCGACGTCAAGGACCTTAGGAAAGGCGGCCGCGCTGCGGACATATACACGGCGCGGGCCTGTCGAGACTTTGGCGATGGCTTTGCCGCAGTGCTCTTGCCGGTATACCTGGCTTCAATCGGGCTTGGACCGCTCGAGATCGGCGTTGTCGCCACCGCCGCACTCCTTGGCTCGGCGCTGCTGACGCTCGGCATTGGATTCCTGGCCGCACGGGCGGACCGGCGCACTCTGCTTTTGGCTGCGTCCGGCCTGATGATCGCAACCGGGGTGGCCTACACGCAGTCAAGCACCTATGCAGCTGTTCTGCTCGTGGCTTTCCTGGGCACGATCAATCCTTCGTCCGGGAGTGTCAGCATCTTCGTTCCGCTCGAGCACGCCGTCTTGTCTCGGCTTGTCGCGGATACGGACCGCACGAAGGCATTCGCACGCTATAGCCTGTTAGGTGCGCTGGCGGCTGCGTTTGGAGCCCTTGCTGCAACCAGCCCCGATTTCTTGGTGACGATTGGGATCTCACGGCTCACGGCGCTGAAGGTTATGTTTGTTCTCTATGCATTTCTCGGCGTGGCCGGGGGCCTGGTGTACGCGCGCATTCCCGCTGGTCCGAAAACGTCTCCCCAGGACCCGCCCGCCGCAGCACTTGGGCCCTCGCGTGTCATCGTCTACAAGCTGGCTGCCCTGTTCAGCATAGACGCCTTCGCCGGCGGTTTTGCCGTGCAGTCACTCGTTGCGTTGTGGCTGTTCAGCAAATTTGGTCTTTCCCTGTCAGCCGCTGGGGCGTTCTTCTTCTGGTCGGGTGTTTTGTCGGCGGTCTCATTTCCGGTCGCCGCATGGCTGTCGAGGCGCATCGGGCTGGTGAACACGATGGTGTTCACGCACATCCCGTCAAGCATTTGCCTGATCCTGGCCGCGTTGGTGCCGAATCTCTATGCCTCCCTGGCATTTCTTCTTGTACGCGCAGCACTGTCCCAGATGGACGTGCCGACACGATCCTCGTATGTGATGGCGGTCGTCACGCCACCGGAGCGACCTGCGGCGGCAAGCGTGACCTCGGTGCCTCGCAGCCTGGCAGCCGCCGCGAGCCCCGCGATTGCCGGCGCGCTATTTGCCGCGGGGTTCGAAGCCTGGCCTCTGGTGATCTGCGGTGCCGCCAAGATCCTCTACGACTTGGCCTTGCTTTGGGCTTTCCGCCACATCAAACCGCCTGAAGAAAGCTGAAGCTGCACACGACCCTGTGCGACTGCGGTCAACCCATCCCTCAAGCTGCTGCGATCTGCCAGACGGCGACGCTGGCGAGCACGATCCCTGCAGCGCCTTCGATGCCGCGGGAGACAGCAGCGAACAGGCGTGGCCGGCTCTCAAAGATGTGCACAAGCCGTTCGCGGAACAGGATCGACAACACCGCGACCGTGGACAGGGTCAGTGCAACACCGGTCATCATCGTAACGGCAAAGAGAAGACCCGCTAGCGGAACTCCCCTCGACATCGCGAAGGTCATGACGAAAAGAGTCAACGGGCACGGGATCAGGCCAGCCATGAAGCCGACGGCCTCGCCCTCATGCTTGAGATGGTGGCCGTGGCTGAATGCCCGCCAGATCATCCAAACGCCGATAAGCCCGAGCAGCCCGCGGCTGACATCCTCCAGCAGCGGAGCTCGCCCGACGCTGCCAAGTGCGATCGAGACCAGCGGCAGAGACAACGCGGCGATGATCACCGCGATGGTGACATGAGTGAGGGACAGCGTGATGGAAACGAGCAGGCCACGCGCGACCTTGGCATCCGAGCCGGCAAGATAGGTAGCCAAGACCGCCTTGCTGTGGCCGGGCGTGAGCGCGTGGGCGGCGCCGAAAACGACGCCCATCGGAAGGAACGCCATGAAGCCCAGCCAGTCACCGCCGCTGGATAGCAACTTGATCTGGTCGGCGAGCGCCAGGTAGATCGTGCGCTGGAATTCGACGAGGTACTGGAACATCGAGCTGCGGTGTCCGTCACACGCAGGTCAATTCGAGGCGTGTCGCAAAGATCTTGCCGAGATTAGTGCCGGCCGGATCGCTGAAGAAAGCATCCGTCAGTCTCTTTTGGTTTTGGGCGATCGCCATGGTGGGATCGGGGCGCACGACCGCGCGCGTACAGCCCGGCGGCAGTCCGGCTACAGCGATCTTCTCATCGTCCGTGAAATCGATCGCCGTATAGAAGGTGGGATCATAAACGCCGATGCTGACCTTGCCTGCGAGCGGCAGCGCTGCTTTGGGCTGGGTCTCGAACTGCAGGATGAGTTGGTTGTTCTGATAGCTCGTATTCAGTCTGGTGGGCGGCGTCATCGCCACGTCCTTGCCGTCTACGGTGACCATCTGGAAGTAATTGTATTCGGCAAGCGATGCATGGATGGTAAGTGCGGCGGCGTCGAGTTCCTTGGCGTCGAGCACCAGATCGGCGTTCTTGTCGAACTCCATCAGCACCGTAGAGGAAAAGAGCTCATCGAAGCGCCACAGGTGCTTCAGCGTTTTAACGCTCCGGCCTGCCTCGACCTCCACGTCCAACTTGGCTTCGGCAAAGACGTGCGGGTGAGCCCCGGCAGAAGCGGTCGAAGCCAGCAGCGCAGCGCCCAATATCGTGCCCGTCAGCCGCATACGCGCTCGCCCTTCCCTAGTCGTTCGGTATCGATCTGTGCCAGCCCAAACAGGCGAAAATGGGACCGGGTGCACAGCCCTCAGTCGTCGACGATGGAACTTACTATGATGATGTCCGATCTGCCCGAAACCGCCATGGACGTCAAATGAACCAGCTGCTTGCGGTTGCCCGCGACCAATATGTAGAGCTTCGACACCTGGCTGCCCGTTCTTGTCTCGCCGATCTTCTCCGCATCGGTGCGCTCGAAGAAACGTTCTTCAAATTGGGCGCGGTCGACATTTGGCAGCTTTACGGTGCAGGTCTGGACTGCCCGACCGTCCATGTTGCCCCTGGTTACGGCGATCATTGTTCCGCTCGGCAACTCTTCGTCGGCCTCCCAGGCGCGAAAAGCGCTGACCTCGTTGACCGGAGCAAGAGCCGCGTAACCGGAGAGCGGGGTCCAACGGCGCGTCGCGGCTTGCGCCACGGTTCGTTCGAAGTCAGGGCCATGCGCAAGGCAGGTTTGGTGCAAGGCGTCCACGGCCTGATCGACACCGTCGGCAAGCGACGGCAGCGTCACCAAGCACGCTGCCGCA
>NZ_RZSF01000376.1:0-5936 GCF_004023325.1 Mesorhizobium sp. M1A.F.Ca.ET.072.01.1.1
GCCTATTTCATCTGGGCGACGAGCTTCAAGCACAAGTGGCTGCTGCTTCTCCTGCTCATCGTGCCGTTCTGGATCAGCTTCACCATCCGCACCTTTTCCTGGATCAACATTCTCGCTGCCTTAAGCTGTTTCAGATACAAGACTGTCTCTCTCGGCAGCGGCTTCCCGCGTTCCAGATGCGCCTGATATCGATCCGGCCCGGCGTTGTAGGCTGCGAACAGCCCAGGAAAGCCGAAGCGATCATACATGGCGCGCAGATAGGCTGTGCCGGCCAGAATATTGTCGCGCGGATCGTGCGGATCGGCTCCGAGATCATGCTCGACGTGCAGTTCCTCATAGGTGTCGGGCATCACCTGCATCAGCCCAATCGCACCGGCTCGTGAAGTGATCGGCCGACCGTTGAGCATGGTCTGCCCCCGGCTTTCAGCATCCATGACGGCATAAATCCAGGACTGTGGAACATTGAAGCGCTGGCTTGCCTCGGCAACGAACTCTTGCCATCTTGCCAGCTGCGGACTTTGGGAGATGACGGCCGGCTGTGCGCCGGTCGCGGCGGAACAGGCGCATGGTGCAATCGACACCATGCCCAAAATCAGGAGGGTCACTCGGTCCATAGCGGCACGAGCCTCCCAACGATATTGGCGGCCGGCACCGGCCCGAAATACCGGCTGTCGAAAGAGCCGGAAGCCTCGCTATTGATCAGGAAAACTTCGTCGCCGGTGAGTGCCCGGCATTCGTTCCACCAAGGCAAGGTTCGGCCTTGCGTGTCGACCGGAACGCGGCGTGCCACGATCTCGCCGCCGATGATGATGGTGTCATTGAAGGCGCAGACATGCTCGTGCTGCAGTGCGGCGATACGCTTCACCAGCGGCACGTTGCGAGGCAGATAGCCGCGTTGGTCGGCGAGGTAAGCGGCCATTTTGGGCAAGCGGACAAGCACGAAATCGCCGGCGCGAGCGGCACCAAGGGCAAGGCCATAGAGCCCGATTGGCGCGCTGGCTGAGGCATTCCAGACCAGTACGGGCGTCGGCCTGACGAAAGCGGTGAAGCCGATCAGGCCAAGGCCGATGCTTGCCGCGGCAAGCGTCTTGCGCGCGCGAACGCGCCGCAAACGGCTGCCGATCAGATGAAGAGAAGGCCGCGCGATCATGGCCGGCCTCCGCGATTGTCATCGGCATCGGAGCCCTTCGGCTGGCCTTTCGACCAATCGTCGAGCTCGTCTATGTGGTAGCGGACGAAGCGGCCGTGCTTGCGGAATTTTGGGCCGTGGCCCTTGAGCCGCATCTTTTCCAAGGTGCGTTGCGACAGCCCGATATAGAAGGCGGCCTGCGCTGTGTTGAGGAAGGGACTGCCCTTCTTGGCGCGGGCGGCGCGTTCGTTTTCGTCGTCCATGATGATCCTCGTTTCGTCGGCTGAAGACGGGGGAGAGGATCGGCAAGGAAAAGCGCTTGCGGGACGGGCGAAGAGTCAACGGCGAGTTTTCGCCGCCCCTGCGGGCTGGCTCAGTTCGGCTGAAAGAGCCCCCGCGCCGGTGGCGCGGGGGCCTGCTGCATCAGTCGGCCGGGTTCCAGATGATGGCGAAGGTGTCGTCGTCATCCTGGCCGGCGGCGCGGCCGAGATTGGCGTAGAGTTTTCTCGGGCCGAACTCCGGTGCTGCGATCGACAGGCTCACATAGTCCTTGCCGGATGCCTCGCCGATCCTGATCCAGCCGGCACCGACCTCGACGCCTTGGGTCAGCACCCTAAAGTCGGGATGGGTGTCGACGCTCTTTGTCTGGTTGGGCACGATGGCGATCTCGGCGCGGACGCTGAGCGTCTTGAGCTGGCCCTTGTAGCTGCCATTGTCCTGCTTGGTAACGTATCCGATCGCGGTCATTTGAAAGTCTCCTTTTGCTTGTCGCCGGGGACCATTCCCCTGCGATGGCGGACCGTGATGGGCGCGTCTGGATCGGCTGAACCCGCAGGGCCGCAGCGGCAGCGCAGGACCCGAGCGGGCAGCTTTTTTGAAGCGAAGCGGGCGCGAGGAGCCGCCGCAGGCGGCGGGGAAAAAAGCTGCTGGCCGAGGGTTTCGGGCGGGCCGGATCCGCCCATAGGTCATCAAGCCAGCGGCAGGGGAATGGTCCTGGCGCGAGCATTGGAGATAGTCGCCAAGACGCGGTCGCGGTTGCCAGGCAGAAGTTGGCCGAGGACAGGTTTGCGGACGCTCCAGTGCCGTGCCAGCGCTATCGTGCCAGTCAGAAAGCGCTAGATTGCCACCACCGGGCCGGGTGTTTTCGAAATTGCGTCGGCCGGTGCGCGCGGCTGAAACCGGACCGGCGCTGCGCTCTACAGGAGACTTGTGCCGAGCGACAAATGCTGCCCGGTTGGCGCGAGCGGCGACGCCAGAAAACGTCGCCGCCGCCATGCGAGGATCATTCTGACACGAACAGCGTCTGGACCTTAGCCCACTGATCGGCGGTGCGGAACCCGCCACGGTTCGTGTAGCTCGACACCGGGAATGCCATCCAGCGCGGCAGCCAGCCGTCGACTTTTTGCCTGCCGTTCTCGCCGCAAAGGAAGTCGCGAATGATCTTCTTTTGCGTCTTCACCTTTTCCGAAGAATTGCTATCGGCGACGAGTCTGCCGCCGACGTCGGCGAGGATTTCGGTAGCGACTTGCCTGTCGCGCAACAGCTCGAAGAAGGCATCGTCGGCCTGCCAATGGCCGCGCATGTCGAGGCCAAGATGATTGCCGAGCGCTTCGACAATCGCGCTGCCGGTGCAAAGCGTCTCGGCCATGACAAGCGCCAGAACGCGCAGGACATCGTCGTTAGGGAGTGCCAGCAGACGGGCAAAGACGCTGGCCAGCGCGAAATCGTCGCCATTGCCACCGGTCACCGGACCATCCTCGTCGACAGAACCGAGCAGGGTCAGAACCTCCCGTTGCTTCTCGCTGAAGACGGCTTCGGCCTTGCAAGCGGCGATGCTGGCGGCCACCGTTTCGTTGGCCGCGCGCTGCGGCTCGGGACATACCGTCCACAGGCTGGAGCCGACAATCGCATGCGCCACCATCAGGCGCAGGGCTTCGCCCGGATGATCGAGCAGGGCGGAGCGCACGGCGGCGTGACGGTGCAGATCGACATAGTTCTGCATCGGCCCGCTCAACTCGGGACGCGACGGTTTGACACGCGGTTCGGCTTCCTCACCAAACTCACCTTGTGCGCGGACGCGGCGCGCTTGCTTGCGCGACAGGTAGCCCTCATGACATTCCACCTCGCCGCGCTGCGAGACGGTGATGATCACCTTGCCGCCCTTCTTCTTGGGCGTCTTTGCGTAGTCCCACGAATGGAAATACTGGCCGGGTTCGAGCGCGACCACCTCGATCCAACCGGCCTCCAGATAGGCCTCGCGCCTGGCGGCAATGCCCTCGTTCTGCTTTTGCCAGAACAGGTCGGCATCGGCGAAATAGCTGTCCTCGCCGAACAGGTCGGAGACGATCAGGCCGGGATAGTCCTCGATTGGAAACAGCGCCACCTTGGTCGAAATCGACTGGCCGCCGAACAGCCATTGCTTCAGTTGCCAACCGCGCGGGGCTCGGCTGTCGGGATCGCAAAAGAGCGCCAGCCAGTCCTTCTGCTGCGCCTTGGAAGCCATGGTGAGATGGCGCACCGTTTCGGTGTCGATCTCCTCGCGGCGATAGGCTTCGCGTATCTTCGGCAACAGATTGCCGAGCGCCAGAATGCGCTTCACCTGAGGCTCGGTGAGGCCGAAGGTGGCGGCAATGTCGGCGCTGCCCCTGCCCTCCTTGATCAGGCGCGTAAAGGTCTCCCACTGCGAGACTTCATCAGGGTCGAGGCGGGCGATGTTCTCGATGAGCGAAGCCTCCAGCGCATCGGCGTCGTCGCCTTCTTCCATGATTGCGCAGGGCAGCGGTTCGGCCTCGCCGCGCTCGTCGGCGACCGTTTTGGCTGCGAAATAGCGCCGCCGCCCGGCGACGATTTCGAAGCTGTCCGGCGTGCCATTGGGCCGGATCAGAAGCGGCACGAGCACGCCGCGCGCCCGGACCGACGGCAGGATGTCGGATATGTCTGGCGCGCGCTTTGAATGACGCATGTTGATGGCGGAAACGCTCAACTGGTCGATGGAGATATGGGCAAGCTGCATGGGTCTTTCTCCTTTGTCTGGGCTTTTAAAAGCCCCACCGCGAGGCCGCAGGCCGAGCGGCGGGATGTTTGCGCCTGGCGGCGCGGTCATTCCGCCCGGTCTGGCGGAAGCTCGGGAGTGGGGATTTCGAGAGCGGCGGCGGCCTGTCGCAAAAGCCGCTCGGCTTCGGTAATGTGGCCGGCAATCCGGGCGGCTTCGGCATAGACCGAGAGCGGAAACCGCGCACGAAAATAGAGATCGCGCTCGATGCCGAGGCCAAGCGGTCCCTTGACAGCTTGCAGTTCGGCGAGGCTGACGCTGCCGAGTTCCGGGAAGCCGAAGCCGAGATCGCAAAGCCCGAACAGCGTGTCGCCGTCGGCGTCGAGTTCGCTCAGAAGCCAAATCGCGGCGCCGACCGGATTGAACAGTTTGACGACCGGAACATGGTCGGTTTCGATTTCGGCGGCACCATTGGCGCGCAGGCGGGCGCGCAATTCGTCGGTGATCAGGATCATGGCAAAGCTTCCTTGTCAGAACAGGTCGAACTGGCTCAGAACAGGTCGAGCTGGTTTCGTTTGGCTTCATCGAAGAGGCCGAAATCGAGCATCTGCTCGCCTTCCGGCGCCGGCTCGCTCTGCAGCGCAACGGGATCGGGAGCGCTCATGCCGCGATCCCTTCCCGCATCTTGGTTTCGGCATCCGTCTGGAAGGCCAGCAGGAAATCGGCGGCTTTCGAGGCATGGCTTGCGGCGCGGAAGATGGCGCGGTTGTCCTCGCGCAAAACCGTCAGCCATGAGCCGATGTAGTCGGCATGACGCACGCTCGGCTCGATGCCGAGGCTCGAGCACGTAAAGGCAGCCGTGATCTCTGCCACCAGTTCCTCGCGCGCATAGGCCTTGGTGCCGAACGAGCCGGAGAGGTCACGCGCAAGCCGCGTTGGGTGCCCGGTCCAATGGCCAAGCTCGTGGAAGCAGGTTCGGTAATAGTTGATCTGCTCGAAGAAGGCCGGTTGCGGCGGCAGTTGAACAAAATCGGCAGACGGCATGTAAAAGGCGCGGTCGCCGCCGATGCGGATATCGGCACCGGTTTTGCGAACAAGCGCCTCGGCATGCGGGATGATGTGGCGTTCGGGCAGCGGCTCGGGCTGGCTGTAAAGCTCATCGGGAAGGCCTTCGCACTGCGCGACATTGAAGACGGTGAAGCGCTTGAGAAACGGCACTGCCTGCGGCTCGGTATCTTCCGCCTTGGCGCGTTCCTTCTCGTTTTTCGGGATGAAGCGATCGGCATGCACGATGGTCGTGCCGTGCTCGCCTTTGCGGACATTGCCGCCAAGGGAAAGCGCCTGCCGGAAGGTGAGCCAGTTCTGGCCGGCATAGCCGTGTTCGATGACCGCGCCCCACAGGATCAGGATGTTGATGCCGGAATAGCCGCGCCCCGTGGCGGCATTCTTCGGCAGGCCAAGGCTGGCCTTGGCGCTGCCCCAAGGCTTCACCCAAGGCACGCAACCGCGCTCCAGATCGGCGATGATGCGGTCTGTGATCTCGGAATAAAGGCTGCGCTTAAGCGGCTCGTTCCTCTTGCCCCCAACTTCTCCGCTAGCACTATGTTTGCCGGTCTTGCGCATGATTAAATCTCCGCTCGCCAATCTCGCCGCGCCCTTCCCCGCAAAGCGGGGTGGGCGGCGAAAAACGACCGGAAAGGCCCGCCGTCAGAGGTGGCCTGCATCCGAAGGACCGGAACGCAAGTGGAGGACCCGGAGCGCGAGCGAAGGGTTGCGGGCCGCCGCGGCGGGCCTAGAAGGGAGAGCCGCCCACAC
>NZ_RZSF01000377.1:0-5919 GCF_004023325.1 Mesorhizobium sp. M1A.F.Ca.ET.072.01.1.1
CGCGTTGACGGTGATCGCCTTCGCGGCCAGTTCGCCGCGGGCGATCGATGTGCTGGCCGCATTGATGGTGAGGTTCGGAGCCGCGCCATCCTTGGCGAAGGCGATCGTGCCGTTGATATCGCCGGTCGCCGTCTGGCCACCTAGCGCCGCCAGCGGGCCGACATCGGGAACGGCCAGCGTCAGCGTGCCGAGCGGCAGGAAAGCTTCGTCAAGCGCAAGGTCGCCCGAAACCTTGTTGTCGCCGAGTGCAAGGCTGAGCCCCCTGATCGCGCGCTTGCCGGCGGCAGTCACCAACGACGCCTCGATGTCGAGCGGCTGCTCCTCGACGCTCCCCGTCAGCGAGATATCGGCCGAGGGGTTGGCGATGTCCGCTTTGCCCTTCGCCGAGAGCTTGATGTCCTTCACCGTGCGGCCGGCCGCCGTCAGGCTCGCGCTGTCGGCCGACACCGAGAAATCCGGCGCCCAGCGCGGACCGCTGGCGGTCAGCGCGAAATTGACCCCGCCGGCAAGCGGCGTGCCCGCCAGCGACGACAGCGCCGATACATCGCCCAGCGTTCCCTTTACGTTTGCCTGGATGTCCGAGCCTTGCGCGCTGGCCGTGCCGCTGGCGCTGAGCGAGCCCGAGGTGAGCTCCAGCTCGTTGGCCGCGAAAGCGCCTTCCGGATCCCGGGTCGCGGTAGCCGAGAATTTCACCCGGTCGCCAAGCAGCGAGCTGATCTGCGGCGGCAGCGCCTTCGATACGGCGTCGGCGTTCATTTTCAGCGTCATCGACAGATCGGCGAGCGAGACGCCGGCGGTCAGCGCGGCATTGAGCGCATCGCTGCGCAACGTGCCCTGGTCGACGGTTACGGTGTCTCGGCTGATCGAACCGGCGAGATCGGCGGCTAGCTTGCCCGTCACCAGCGGCGCCAGGGTCGCCACGTCGGTCTTCAGACCGGCGGCCGCGAGCTTGACATTGACCGGCCCGGTGCGGGTCGCGACGTCGAAGCCGTCGGAATGGACCTGTCCCGTCACATTGTTGAGCTGCGTGCCGCCGACGGCGATCGAGGCCAAGGAGGTGCCGATGTCGACTATCGGCGCCTTGCCGTCGCCAAAGGCGCGTGCGGTCGCCTTCTCGACCGCGACCAGGATCGGCACCGCGCTGGTGCCGACGTCGATGGTGACGGGCTTGTCCTTGGCGGAGAGCTCGACGGCAAGATCGCTGGCGCCCGTCGGGTCGACATTGCCGGTGGCCGTGCCATGCACGGCGCCGCTCTCTACAATTGCGCGCTCGATATCGATCCCGCCTGTCGTGGTCGCCGTCCCGGCCACGTCGAAGTTCGTCTTGCCGGCAAACAGCGACTTGAACTTCTCGGGCAGGAAGCGCTCGAATTCGCCGTCGCCTTTGGCCTCGATATAGTGGCCCTTGTCGCTCAACTGATGGCGGCCGGTGAGCTGGGCGACGATCTGACGGTCGACGACGAAGGTGCCGATGCCGTTCCAATTGGCGAGCGGCCCCGTGCCGGAGACGACGATATCGACGGGCGGCGCATCGGGGAGCTTGAGCAAATTGGCAATGATGCCGCCGGCCGGCTCTGATGCCTTGAGATCGAGGTCGAGCTTGTTGTCGGCCGGCGCGAAACGGACCTTGGCGTCGACATTGCCCTGCTTGCCGTCGCGGCGGGCGACTTTGAGCACCGTGTCGATCGCCAGCGGCGATGGATCGGCCTTGAGCGAACCCTTGGCGGCAAGTTCGGCAATGCCGCTGCCGGCGAGCTCTTGCCCGAGCGCGATCTCCGGCAGCTCGATCTCTTTGACTTCGATCGAGACCGGCAGACTGTTCGATGCGCCTTGCGACGGCTGTTGGCCGGCTTGTGGCAGCCGCGCCAACTCGATCCGCTCGGCTTCGATGCGATCGGCGTTGAAGTTGCGCGACAAAAGCGCCGTCGGTGACCAGTCGAGCGCCACCTTGCGCGCCACCAGCCAGGGCCCCGTGCGATCCTCCAGCACGACATGATCGAGCCTGAGCTGACCGGACCAGATGCCTTCGATACCGCTGACGGTGATCTTGCGGTCCTCGGTCGAGGCCAGCTTCGAGATCAGACCGGCGAGATTCTGACGGCCGCCTTCGGTGCCGGTCAGCACGCCGAGCGCGCCGATCGCCACCACCAGCAGCAGGAGCAGCGTGTAAAGGCAGATACGAAGGATGCGCCAGAATATCCTCATCATTAGAACGCCTGACCGATGCCGGCATAGAGGCCGAAATGCGGATCGCCCGGATCGCGGTTGAGCGGCACGGCGGCGTCGATGCGCAGCGGCCCGAATGGCGTAAGATAGCGCAGACCGACGCCGGCGCCGACCTTGACGTCGGAGAAATCGGGGAAGGATTTGGTCGAGACCGTGCCGGCATCGACGAACGGAACGATGCCGATCGTGTCGGTGACGGCCATGCGCATCTCGACCGAGGTCTCGAACAGGGACAGGCCGCCGATCGGCTGGCCGTCGATGTCCTTCGGGCCGATACCTTGATAGGCATAGCCGCGCACCGAGCCGCCGCCGCCGGAATAGAAGCGCCTGTCGGCCGGAACATTCTGCAGCCCCGTGCCAACGATCGAGCCGAGCGTGGCGCGTTCGGCGAGGATGAATTTGCTCGCCGTATCGAGCGACTGGTAAGCCGAGCCTTCGCCCTTCAGCTTGAGGAACGTCGCGCCGTTCAAAATGTCGTAGCTCGGCTCGGCATAGGCGAGCGCCCGGAAACCCCTGGTCGGGTTGAGCTTGTTGTCGCGGCTGTCATAGACATATTGCAGCGGAATGCTGGCGATCAGATAGGTGTGCTTGCCGAAGGCGTCGGTGATCCTCGAGTAGTCGAGGTCGAATTCAGCCGAGACCCGCTGCCTCTTGTCGAGGTCGTAGGAGACTCCAACGTCGCCCTTGACCGAGAAATGGTCATAGGCGTCGGGGTGCTCCAACACGGTCTTGACGCCGGTGAAGAACTTCGATGTCGGCCCGAGCACCCCCGGCTTCTCGAACATGATGCCGGCATTGTAGTTGAGCGCGGAAATGCTGTTGCTGCCGATGCCGCTGATGGAGCCGTCGATGCGCAGCTTCTCTGCCTGGCCGAACAGGTTGCGGTGGCCCCAATAGCCTTCGAGCCCCAGTCCTTCCGTGTTCGAAAACGTGCCGCCGACGCCGAAAAAGCGCGGCTTGCGCTCGCTCACCTGGACGTCGATCGGAATGTTACCTTGGGCGTCGAGGCTCTCGCCCTCCTTGATGGTCACGCTGTTGAAGACTTCGAGCCCGAGCAGCCGATCGCGGGCATCGTCAATCTCTTGCGGCGAATATTGCTGGCCCCGCTTTAGGTCGGTCATGTATTCGGTGAAGTCGCGATCGACCTTTTCGGTGCCCTCGACGGTGGTGTCGCCATAGCCGGCGACCGGGCCGGCCGCGACCGTCAGTGTCACGTCGAGCGTCGAGGTGTCATGGTCTGCGACGATCTCGCGATCCGTCACCTTGGCTAGCGGCCTGCCCTCCTCCTTGAGCGCTCGCACGATCGCCGCTTCGGCCTTGAGCACGGCACCCGAACTGGCGTCGCCGCCCGCGATCAGGCCGAAATCGGCGCTCGCCAGGCCGGCCGCGTCGCCTTTCAGTCTGATGTCGCCGAGGGTGAATTTCGGCCCGGCGGCAATGCTGACGACCACCGGAATGGGCTGCGGCCCCTTGAATTCGGCGTCCGGCGGCAGTTCGTCGATGGACTTGCCCTCTATGGTGATGGTGACCACGCCCTCGTAGCGGGCGTCGGCATAAAGGGCGGCAACGAGTTGCTCGCGGTCGCTGCGCGCCTTGGCCATCAAGCCGAGCGACCCCGATACCGGATGCTCCTCGTCATTTTTGAGCGCCGAGGCATCTTCCAGCTTCTTGACCAGATCCTTGTCGGCATCGGGAGCGTCAATGGTCACCGAATAGCGCAGCGGATCGACGATGTCGGCATCCTCGTCCTTGGACGAGCCCCAAAGCTTGATGCCGAAAATCTCGAAAGCAGCCGCCGGCCGCGCTTCGCCGGCGAGCATGGCCGCGCAGACGAGCGCCAAAAGCAGGGCGCGCGGAAGCCCGCGCCCTGGCGCGATCCCTCCTGACATCTGCGTTTCATACGCCGGCATTACGCTAACCTAGACGACAAAACTAAAATTGGAATGAAGTTCTGAAACGCTCGTAAAGGGGCCACAATCCAATTGTCTGAAATAGACCGGGCTTGGAATTCACACCTTTTGCGCCTTCGCAAGAAAGCGTGAACCCTTGTCCCATGGAGGTTCTGTCGAAATACCGGCCTGTGGCCGGCATGGAAACCGTTGGCGGGTTGAAAACCTGCCGCGTTCGGCGTTGACAAGCCTGTTTGATGCTTGATCATGCCCGGACGCTGCAATGTCGGGAGGGTGATATGGCAATGCGCGCGGCTCGTGGTCTCTCTTTCCTCATTCTTCTGTTCTTTGCCTTGAGCGGAGCCGCGCAAGCGGCCGAACCCCGGCGAATCGTGACGACCGACAACTCCGACTATTTCGGTTTCGACCTCAGGTCCGACCAGAATGTCAGCCTCGACCAATGCAAGACCACATGCCTCGGCGACCCCGCCTGCCGCGCCTTCACCTACAACACGAAGGCCAAATGGTGCTTTCTCAAATCCGACTACAATCAGCTGAAACCCTTCAGCGGCGCCGTCGCCGGCAAAGTCGCAAACGTCGATGGCGACACCGATATCGGCGCGGCGCCTCCACTTGCCTTCTTCCCCAACTGGATGGCCGATCAGGCCCAGCAGTTCCGCAACAAGCTGACCGATCCGGCGTATGACAAGCCGACCGAAGGGCTGGCCGCACTTCAGGCTGCGGCCGAGCAGGCAGCGCTGACCGGCGACCATCGCCTGGCCGTGCAGAAATACCAGGCGGCGCTGTCCGTCCTGCCCGACGACGGCGCGCTCTGGCTGGCGCTGGCGCGCGAGACGCTCGGCGTGCAGCCGGCTTCCAACACTTCCGACCCCTCGACCCTGCCGGCAAACGTCACCTCGGCCGCTTTCAACGCCTATAAGCTGGTGCGCACGGCAAAGACCCGCGCCGAGGCGCTGGCGCTGCTTGCCGCCGGCCTCGACAAGCGCGACCTTTTCCGGCCGGCCATTCAGGCCTATGAGGCGAGCCTTGCGCTGGTGAACTCGCCAGCCGTGCAGGCCGACTACGCCGACCTCAAGGCACGCAAGGGTTTCCGCGTCATCGACCATTCCGTCGATGCCGATTCCTCTTCGCCGCGCATCTGCGCCCAGTTCTCCGAGGACTTGGTGAAGACCGGCGTCGACTATTCGCAGTTCGTCACCGTCGACAATGCCGCTCCCAAGGCTGTCGAAGCCAAGGACAAGCAGATCTGCGTCGAAGGGCTTGAACATGGCCAGCACTATGACGTGACCTTCCGCGCCGGTCTGCCGGCCGCGATCGGCGAGACGATTGCCGCTCCGGTCGTGCTGTCGATCTATGTCCAGGACCGCGCCCCGTCCGCCCGCTTCACCGGCGACAGCTTCGTGCTGCCGGCCGGCGCCCGCCGCGGCATTCCGGTCGTCACCGTCAACATGAGCGCCGCCAAGATGAAGCTCTACCGCATCGGCGACCGATCGCTGGCGCAGCTTCTGTCCGGCTACCAGTTCCTGCATCAGCTCGACGGCTACGACATTTCCACCATCTCCGACCAGATGGGCGAGCCGGTCTGGGAAGGCACGCTCGACATCGCCAACGACCTCAACAAGGAGGTCACCACCTCCTTCCCGGTCGACGAAGCGATCCCGCAGCGCAAGCCCGGCGTCTATGTCCTGACCGCCCAGCCGGTCGACGACAAGAGCGACGATTATGGTTCGCGCGCCACCCAGTGGTTCGTCGTTTCCGATATCGGTCTGTCCACCTATACCGG
>NZ_RZSF01000378.1:0-5873 GCF_004023325.1 Mesorhizobium sp. M1A.F.Ca.ET.072.01.1.1
CAACCAATCCCGATCGACCTTCCTGCCCACCCACGCTTCAATGAAGTCCTCGTGCATGTAAGGCGCCCATTCGGGGCGGTTCATGTCGAGAAAAGTCGTCCAGCCGGTCAGGCGGATGCGCTGCGCCACCTGAAGGCGGTTGCGCAGTTCCACGAGCGTTGGCGCCGGCTCAGCCCCAATCAGTTTGAACGCCATTTCATAGTAGCCGTGTGGAAACCGCGCCTCGTCATTCTCGGGAAGATCGGCGACGAGTTCCTGCCAGCGCCTGCGCGCGCCTTCGGCATAGCCGTGCAGTTCGGTCGCTGCGTTGGGCACATGGGACACTGGCTCGACACGACCCGACACAATGGCCCGAATGGAGTCCAGCATGTCCTCACGCCCATTCTGAACACAGCGGCGTAGGAGGGCGCGCCATTCTTCGCCGGTCTGAGGCTCCTCGCTGCGCGGACCCGGCTTTCGGATATACACGCGGTTTTGCGCGATGACGTCCCGGCAGTCACGCTTGCTCATCACGGGTTCGGTCATTCCGCCGGGTACAACAATCAGGGGATGGAAGACGCCGGTCTCGGGATGGGGGACGACGTAGACCTCACAATGAAACCCGGTGTCGCAAACCTCTGGATCGCGGCATTTACCGTATCCTGAGCTGTGGCAGGAATCTCGTCAGGGCGTGATACGGATACGAGCTGCGCGCGGTCATCCCGCATACCAATGATGATGTAGCCACCGCCGTGATTGGCAATGGCAATGGCAGCCTTGGCGAGGACCGCCTTATGGTTGGTCTCAGCGAGATTGAGCCAGCCCTTGTATTCCGCGGCCAGATCCTCGCGCGGCTCGGCAACGAGGGGAAGAAGTTCGTCAATAGACGGCACGACAGTCTCCGAGATAATGCGGTTTGCGCGTGGTGACGAGTTGCGAAGAAGCGGCCCGTCGGCCGCTTCGGGGCGCATACCAGCCTGTTAGTAAGGTTTCCTTGGCCTCGCCGGGTACCCCTCGATGTAATCTTCAAGCAGTCCGTAATGCTCAAGTATCCTGAAAGGATTGTTTGCGGCGGCGGCTATCCGATCCGAGTCGTCGATTGAACACCAAGGACACAGATCCCCGTTGGCTCTCAGCGGCTCTGAGCATTCTGCACATTCGGCGATCGCAGGGGCAATCTTCCCGTCCGCAAACACTTTGCCGCTACCCGCATCCGTGATCATGTAAGGCGTCGGGTAGCTGCGACCTATTTTACCGATATAGAAGCCGGCATCGAGTTTTTGTGCAGCCTCCTGAAGAGTCTCTTTCGTCTGCGAGGAAGACTTCGCTCCCGATATGATCGCTGCGACACATCGTTTCGGAATATAGAGGATCTTGTTGCCGCTCATGTCCTCGACATATCCCTCGAAGTTAACGGCTCGCACTTCCTGCTCGTAGCTCCATTCCGCATACTTCGAGAAATAGCCTTCGTAGAGGACGGCGTCCCGCAGAGCCATAGCGTCTCTGGGCTTCTTCCGGTATGCGGCCATCTGCGCGAACGAGACGAGCGTCTCACTCGGTCGATCTCGGTACGAAATGTCGCGGATCAGGAGATCCTGAAAAACCTCTTGCAGTTCGGAAACCTCGAATCCGATCACGAATCCGTTATGGTTGTTTCCGTAGTGCGCCCACATTGGGGTCACGACTGGCGATTTCGAGAAGCAGGTGGTCAACAGCGACGGGATTTCCCGGACTACTTCGCTGTACGTCGCCAGCAAATCAGATCCTTGATCAAGCTTTACCCCGAGGAATAGCTCAAAGGGATCGTTGTAGTCTTGTGGCAAGGTGCACTTAATGCCAACATGGTTATCGCGAACGAAAACGTGCTCAACGACGTTCTCAGAAAAGTATTTGAAGATCATCCTCATTAGGTAAGTCGCCCCAGTTCCGCGGCATTGATATCCTAAGCAGTGGTGCCGCGAAAGGGGCGGTAGATCAGATCAAGGCGCCAGAGTGCTTCACCGCCGAACTAGCGAATCTCTCTTATCGGAGCGGGCTGTGAAAATCGGGCACGGGGGCGGACCCATGACCGGATCTCCGCCTTACCGGGAGCGGGCCTACGCCCCATCCCTTCGTCCCGAGGACGTGCGGGCACGTCCTTCTTTTCCCCGACGTCATGTCGGCGCGTGCCGACTATCTCTGGATGGTCCGGAACGTGGCGCAGGAAAATGCCGTCAAGGGCAGCTTGCGCGGCCTTGGCCGCGACGACCTCAGCAGGCTCCGCGCGACGGTCGTCATGCGGCGCAAACGAGTCGCTTCGCCTGATTGCTCCACCGACTGCGTTTGGCTCCGGCTGCAGCATGCTCAATGAGCCCTATGGCGGCGCAAAGCTGCCGATCGTTCGCGCGCGAAAACTGTCGGAAGGGATAGAGAGCGGACGGCAGATTCCGCCGACCAAATGAAAATAGCGGAGTTGTGCCAGGATCCGATGTAAACCCAGTTTCGCATCTCATCCGCGAGCTAAGGATTTTGCCAGGCAGTAAACGCGAGCCCCAGCGCCAAGGCCATTGCCGCATACAGGACAGGCAGAGCCTTGCTGCCCACGCCGATGCGCAACAGAGCATGACCAAGATGGTCAGTGCCGCCGATCCACGGCCGCCGTCCCTCGCGCAGGCGGCGGATAATTACGAACGCCGCATCGATCAATGGAACCGCAATCCACGCCAGTGAAGAGCCTGGCCCTCTTTCTGACGCGAGAAGGATAATCGCTGCGCCGAGCAGAAGGCTGCCACTATCGCCCATGAAGATACGCGCAGGCGGATAGTTGAAGCAGAGAAAGCCCATGCAGGCTCCCGCGCCGGCCATTCCGATATCCCCACCGAGGCCGAAGAACGCGGCCGCGGCCGCGCCGGCAGCGAGTCCGTCGGCGTGATCGAGCATGTTGACCGCATTGCAGGATACCCAGACGACGATCGGTAGCCACCACACACCTGTCATGACCCCGGCAAGTATAGCTCCCGCCGTCAGCGCCGCCGCCTTGGAACCTGCGGAAAGCGACCTGACATCATCGAGAGCGCCGAGCAGGCAAAAAAGGGCCAGTAGGATGATATGGCTGACCGGAAGCCACGGTGACATGGCTATCAGCAGCGCAGGGCCCGCAAGACGCGGAACCTCGCCTGATGTATGCCATCGGTCGACCTTCACCTTCGAGACCGCTCCGATACGCTTGGCAAGAAAAGCGAACAGCCAAACACAGGGAATAGCGAGGAGCAGCGCCCCGATGAACGGGACCAATGAACCAAGCGTCAAGCAATCACTCGTTCGGTACGCATGTGCTCGATGCAATCCATGATCGTCTGCTTCGTGCTTCGCAGCGCACGCCATCCTGTCATCGCGGTCAATAGACCTGTATCCGGAACGCGGTCATACGTTGCAGCGAACCTGTCCCCATAGACCGCGTTGGATGGCTTCATGACGATCGGCGCGTTCGTCTCGGTGGCTTCAACGACCATCCTCGCGAGTTTTCCGATCTGAACCGCTTCGCTGCCTCCCAGATTTACAGGCCGCCCCTGCAGCGAGCGACATTGCATAACCAAGAGCAATCCTTCCGCGGCGTCCGCCACATGCAGGAATGCCCTCCTCTGCTCGCCGTCGTCGTGGACTACCAGGGCCTCGCCCCGTAAGGCGGCGTTGACAAAAACCGGCAACACGAGACCTGTCGCCGAACGCTGCCGCGGCCCAGCCATGTTGAATGGTCGAACAATCCAGGCAGGGATGCCGAAATCGAAAAGCAGGCCGGCGACCAGATGCTCGACCGCTGCCTTGGCGGCCGCATAGCCCCATCGAGGTCGAATATCTGTCATCACAGGGTCGGACTCGGTGATGGGACGGTCACGTCCTGAGCCGTAGACTTCCGAACTCGACGTATAGAGAAGGGGGCGCCTGTGCAGCCGGCATGCCTCGACAATCGAACAACCGGACTCGAGAATGCCGCTGGTAACGGCAAAACGTTCCTTGTGGGCGCGCTGAACCCCGATCGGGCTCGCAAGGTGGAACACGGCGTCTGCCTGCCCAACCTCGTCCCGAACCGCCGCGTTGAACGCCGGATCGCCAACCCTGAAAGCGCGAACGGTCAGCCGGGGATCGCCCACGGGCAGATTGCTGAGCAGGCCGTTCGAAAGATCGTCGATCACCGTTACGCTGCAGTGGCGCGCAAGCAAGAGATCGACCAGTGCCGATCCGAGAAACCCCGCGCCGCCTGTCACCAGGACATGCGTCCGCGGGCCGAATTCAACCATGTACGCGCTATGGCTGTCCATCGTGCCGCCCTCCAGTATGGCCCTGTCCTCGCTCCGCATGGGCCATGCCCTTCTATACAGTCAAGGACACCGTAAACAACTTGTTTTTCTAGCGGCCAACAGAGTTTTAGCAGTCATCGGGATGTCGACGGACAATGATGCCGCCCGCGTTACCCCGAGCCGGATGCCCCTGCCCGTATGGATATAGCTGATGCCAGGTTTCCGCGCTCCTGTGCGGGTTCTTACAGGAAAAACAATTGTGGCCGTTCCCACGTTTCTCATAGATCGGCACTGCACTATCTGTTGGTAATATATGGATTTATCTGTGGGGAATCACACGGTGGGCTGCGCTAATGCGAGCGACCCCTCGACTCGGGCGGTTTAGTCAGGTTACGACGTGAAGCGGAGCGCCGCAGGGGGACGTGGTGGAGTCTGACTATAGGCCCGACATCGACGGCTTGCGCGCAATTGCGGTGATCGCCGTAATCCTTTTTCATTTCGGCGCGCCGAGGTTCCCCGGCGGTTTCGTTGGCGTCGACATATTCTTTGTGATCTCGGGCTACCTGATCACCCGGCTGCTGCTCGCCAAAGGCAGCGAGCTGTCGATAGTTGAATTCTATGGCCGCCGCATGCGGCGAATTCTCCCGGCTTTGCTGGCCATGATTTGCTTTTCGCTGGTTGCGGGCTGGTCTCTGCTGCTCCCCGGCGACTATGCCAGCCTGGGGCGCAGCGCTGCGTTTTCGGCTGGCGGCGTGGGAAACTACTATTTCCTCTGGAACACCGGCTATTTCGACCGCGACGCGACGCTGCTGCCCCTTCTGCATCTTTGGTCGCTGGGCGTGGAAGAGCAGTTCTACCTCCTGTGGCCCGCTTTGATGCTGTTTGCGAACAGGCTCCCGCGCGGCGGCCAGTCGGCGCCGGTCACAGCGATCTGCCTCGTCGCGCTGCTCAGCTTCCTGACCGCCCTTCACCTCGTCACGGTCGATCCAAAGCAGGCATTCTACGTCCCGTTCAGCCGAGCCTGGGAGCTGGCCGTGGGTGGCCTGCTCGTATTTCTGCCGCCTCTGCGCCGGCGTGCTTCGGAGGTTTTCGGCCTGGCCGGCCTTGGTCTCATAGCCGCCAGCGCGGCCTGGCTGTCGCCGGACCAGCCGTTTCCCGGAGCCAACGCAGTCATTCCAGTGGCAGGCGCTGCCGTTCTGGTCTGGCCGCATTCGCGCTCGTTCGTGTCGCGATTCCTTTCGACCGCTCCGCTCCGCCTGACGGGAAAGATTTCTTACAGCCTCTACCTGTGGCATTGGCCGATTCTGGTCTTCTTCCGTCACTACGCGGGCACCGCGAATCCGACAGCCGCGGAGGCATCGGTCCTGATCGCAGGCAGCTTTCTGACGGCCTATCTCTCCTGGCGATTTGTCGAAGAACCTGTGCGCAGTTGGCGGGCACCGCCGATGAGAAGCGTCACTGCCGGCGCCGCCGCAGCGCTGATGGTTGGTCTAAGCGGCAATTCAATCTCCAAAGCCGGTGGGTTCACCAGCAGGATTCCGAAAGAGGTTGAGGCCCTGCGCAGTCTCGAAGTCATGTGGGATTGGCCTTGTCCGCAGATGGTCAGGATACCCGAAC
>NZ_RZSF01000379.1:0-5858 GCF_004023325.1 Mesorhizobium sp. M1A.F.Ca.ET.072.01.1.1
GAAGAGCTCCGCGCCTGCAGCAACCGCGACGACATCGGGCAAGACCAGCGCGTCATAAACCAGCGCATCGCACTGCCCGAGTGCCGCCAGCACTTCTAGCGTCAGGCAGCCGGGATCACCTGGGCCGGCGCCGGCCAGCCAGACATGGCCGGGCTCCAGCGCGCGCGGCTTGAAGTTCAGCCGCGCCAGCGCCTGCTCCACCGTTGCCCGTCCGTTTCTGTTGGTGCTGGCGTTCACAATCCGTCCCGTCCACGAAAACGCCGCTGGTAGTGGGCGTCGTAAAGTGAGCTCTCGCCGAAATCCTGCGCGGCCAATGCGCTGCCGACGAAGATGATCGCCGTGCGCTCCATCGGATTTTGCGCAAGCTGTGCCTCGATCGTGCCCAGCGTGCCGGTCAGAATGCGCTCGTCCGGCCAGGAAGCGCGGAAGACGGCCGCCACTGGGCATTCTGCGCCGTAGAGCGGCGTGAGTTCGGCAACGATGCGGTCGATGGCATGGATGGCGAGATGGATGGCTAGAGTTGCGCCGGTGCGGCCGAAGCCGGCAAGCGTCTCGCCGGGCGGCATTTTCGAGGCGCGGCCAGACACGCGGGTCAGCACGAGGCTCTGCGCGAGCTCGGGAATGGTAAGCTCGCGCCGAAGCGCCGCCGCTGCCGCCGCGAAGGAAGGCACGCCCGGCGTCATCGTGTAGGGGATATCGCGCTTCTCGAGCCGCCGGATCTGCTCGGCCACTGCGCTCCACACCGAAAGGTCGCCGGAATGCAGGCGCGCGATGTCCTGGCCGGCTTTGTGGGCGGCAAGATATTCGGCCTCGATCTCGTCGAGCGACATCGGCGCGGTGTCGATCAGTTTTGTGCCGGGCGCGCAGTGTTCGAGCAGTTCCGGCGAAACGATCGAGCCGGCATAGAGGCAGACCGGGCAGGACGCCAGCAGGCGGCTGCCGCGCAAAGTGATGAGGTCGGCAGCACCAGGGCCGGCGCCGATGAAATGGACGGTCATTTTGGGCCTCCACCAAGGGCGATGGCGCAGGTAACAGGACCAAGTACCGTGCGCGGCCCAAGCAGTTTCGCCTCTTTGCCGGCCGCGGCCAGGGCCGACGCTTCCGAAACCGACGGCGTGCCGGCATGAGCCTGCGACCATTCGGATTGGCTGATCGTGCCGGACGAGACGGCTTGCAAGGCGTCGTCGGAGACGATGAGGACTGGCAGGTCGAGGTCGCGACCGGCAAGAAAGATCGCTTGCTCGTCGCGTTTCATTTCGCCCGTTGCCAGCGCTGAAAGCGCGGTTACTGCCAACCCATGCGCTTCGAGCGCGGTCTCGATCGCGGCCCGCACGTCGCGCGCCGTCACACCCTTCCGGCAGCCGATACCCGCGACCATCATGGCTTTACCCAGCTCCATTGCATGACCGGCATGGCCGGACGCCAGGCCTGCATGGATCCTACCGGCGCCGCACGCGAGAGGGCGATGCGCAG
The DNA here is from genome assembly GCF_004023325.1 of Mesorhizobium sp. M1A.F.Ca.ET.072.01.1.1. Taxonomy (NCBI): domain Bacteria; kingdom Pseudomonadati; phylum Pseudomonadota; class Alphaproteobacteria; order Hyphomicrobiales; family Phyllobacteriaceae; genus Mesorhizobium; species Mesorhizobium sp. M1A.F.Ca.ET.072.01.1.1. Next base: position 1,474 of record NZ_RZSF01000379.1, read on the forward strand.
AAGGTCGCCGCCGCGCCTGGTATGCTGGTCAAGCAGCAGCGCCTCCATTTCCAGCGTCACAGCATTGGCGACCAACCGGCCGCCGGCGCGCAGCGACTTGATCGCTGTCTGCAGCACGCCGGCATCGCTGCCGCCGCCTCCGATGAAGATGGCGTCTGGTGTCTCCAGTGTTGCCAGCGCTTTCGGCGCCGAAGCTTCGATGACGACGAGACCGGGCACGCCGCAATGCGCGGCGTTGCGATTGATGCGGGCGGCGCGCTCGCTGTCGGCTTCGATGGCAATCGCCCGCATGGAAGGGTGGGCCAGCATCCATTCGATGCCGATCGAGCCGGAGCCGGCACCGATATCCCACAGCAATTCGCCGCGCCGCGGCGCCAGCGCCGACAGCGTCATGGCGCGGATCTCGCGCTTGGTGATCTGGCCGTCATGCTCGAACAGATGATCGGCAAGGCCGACGGTCAAAGGCAGGATGCGCGCATCCGGCGTCGATTCTATGTCGAGCGCCAGCACGTTGAGCGGATTGATGTTCTTGAGATCGAAGGCGTCGGCGCGGACAGCGTGGCGGGTTTCGTCCTGGCCGCCAAGCGCTTCGAGAACCGTCAAGCGCGACGGACCGAAGCCGAGTTCGTCGAGCAGCGCGGCGATGGCGGCCGGCGCGTCGCTGTCGGATGTGAGCGCAAGGATACGTGCGCCGGGATGGAGCAGGGGGCGGATGAGGTCGATCGAGTGGCCATGCAACGAGATGGTTTCGACATCCTGCAGCGCCCAGCCGAGGCGGGAAGCGGCTAGCGACAGCGATGACGGCGCCGGCAGGACGAGCATCTCATCCGGTTTCACTTTGCGCGCCAGCGTGACGCCGACGCCGTGGAAGAACGGGTCGCCGGAAGCCAGCACGCAGACGCTTCTGCCTTCGAGCGCCAGCACGTCATGCATCTCGGCATCGAACGGCGTCGGCCACGGTCGCTCCTTGCCCTTGGCCAAGTCTGAGACGAGCGCGAGGTGCCGCTTGCCGCCAAAGATGACTTCGGCCTCGGCGATCCTGCGCTTGGCCTCGTCGCCCAGACCCGCTACACCGTCCTCGCCGATGCCGACGATGGTCAGCCATCTTGCGACCGGCTTGGCAGCGCGCGAACCCTCAGCAGGCATGATGACCTACTGTATTCTGATCCTCGGCGGAACCACGGAGGCCCGGCAGCTGGCGGGTAAGCTGGCTCGCCGGGAGGATTTCTCGATCATGCTGTCGCTCGCCGGCCGCACCGAAAGCCCTATGGTGCAAGGCGTGCCCGTGCGTACCGGCGGCTTTGGCGGCGTGCAGGGATTGGCCGCCTATCTCCATCAGGAACAGGTCGATCTGGTGATCGACGCCACGCATCCTTATGCGGCCCGTATCTCGGCCAATGCCGCTGAGGCGGCCAGGCAAACCAGCGTGCCGATCGTTGCGCTGCGGCGTGCCGGCTGGGAGCCTGTCGCGGGTGATCGCTGGACGCTGGTGGAGAGCGTCGCTGAAGCGGCCAAGGCGCTTGGCACGGCACCGCGACGAGTCTTGCTGGCGATCGGCCGGCAGGAAGCCGGCGCGTTCGAGACCGCTCCGCAGCATCGCTATCTCATTCGCAGCGTCGACCCGATCGAGCCGAAGCTGGCTGTGCCTGACGTAGTTTACCTTCTGGCGCGCGGGCCGTTTCCCGAAGCGGACGAGCGCGCGCTGCTTGAAAAATACGCCATCGATACCGTCGTTTCGAAGAACAGCGGCGGCGAGGCGACCTACGGCAAGATCGCCGCGGCGCGCGCGCTCGGCATCGAAGTGATCATGGTGCGCAGGCCGCCGCTGCCGGACGTTGCGTCGGCCGAGACCGTCGATCAACTGGCTGCGATGGTCGATCATTTTCTCGACCCAGTTGCCGAACGCGGCGTGTAGACCAGCGTGGGCTTGTCGCCGCGCTTGATGATGCGGGTCTCGGGCGAGCCGATGATGACGCAGGTCGACATGTCGGCCTTTGCGGCATCGGCGTCGGCGAGCAGAAACACCTCGATGCGCTCTTCGGGCCGGCCGGCGGCGCGGCCGAAGATCACCGGGGTGGTGCCCGGCAGAATGGCCTTCAGGCATTCGAAGGCGCGGCCGAGCTGCCAGGGGCGCGCCTTGCTGATCGGATTGTAGAGCGCAATGACGAAGCCGGCGCCGGCCGCCGCCAGCAGACGCAGCTCGATCAGCTCCCAGGGTTTTAGATTGTCGGAGAGCGAGATGGCGCAGAAATCATGGCCAAGCGGCGCGCCGATGCGGGCGGCGACCGCGAGCATGGCGGTGACGCCGGGGACGACCGCGAGCTCGATTGACCTCCATTCTGGCGGACCGGCTTCGATCGCCTCGCAGACGGCGGCCGCCATGGCGAATACGCCGGGATCGCCGCCGGACACGACAGCGACGCTGTGACCTTCGGCTGCCTTGGCCAGCGCCTCGTTCGAGCGGGCTAGCTCTTCGCGATTGTCGGAGGCGATGCGGGTCTGATCCTGTCGCAGTTCGAGCCGGTCGAGATAGGGCTTGTAGCCATAGAAGAAGGAAGCTTCTGTCACGGCGCGGATCGCCTCCGGCGTGACCTGATCGGCATTGCCGGGACCGAGGCCGATCACGGTGAGGCAGCCGCTCATGGCTTTGCTCCGGGAACTCCGGGACGCGCCGACCAGCCGGCGACCAGCACGATGGCGAAATAGGGCGCCTTGTCGTCTTGCTTTTCCGCGAGCCGCATCGACACGCTGCCCGGCATGGTGCCGCGCTCGACATAGACGGCCTTCGCCAGCTTGCCGGTCGCTTCCAGCGCGCATCGGATCTTCGGCAGGTTGCGGCCGACCTTCATGATGACGGCGGCGTCGGTATCGGCCAGCCGCCGCGTCAGCTCGAACTCGCTCATCGTGCCGGGAAGCACGGTCAGCACATCGTCGCCCTGGACGATCGGCAGGCCGGTCGCCGACCAACAGCCGGACATGGCGGTGATACCGGGAATGACTTCGGTCGGGAATCGGTGCGAGAGGCGCACATGGAGATGCATGTAGGAGCCGTAGAAAAGCGGATCGCCCTCCGACAGCACGGCCACCATCTTGCCGGCGCCGAGATGCCCGGCGACCTGTTCGGCGGACTGCTCGTAGAAATCGGTGATCTGCGAGCGATAGTCGTCGTGATCCTTGTCGATCTCGGTCGTCACCGGATAGAGCAGAGGCAGCTCGACCATATCCGGGCGAAAGCGCGCCTCGACAATGGCGCGCGCGTTGCTGTTGTTGCCGCGCTTGGCGAAATAGGCGACAACGTCAGCCTCGGCCAGCACGCGCGCCGCCTTCAGCGTCAATAGCTCCGGATCGCCGGGACCGGTGCCGACGCCGACGAGCCGGCCTTTGGGAAAAGCGTTCACAGGCCTGGCCTCGCCAATGCGTTGAGTGCAGCGGCCGTCATCGCGCTGCCGCCCAGCCTGCCGCGTACGATGGCGTAAGGCACACCGTAGGAATTCTCGGCCAGAGCATCCTTGGATTCGGCAGCACCGACGAAACCAACCGGCATGCCGATGATGGCGGCCGGCTTCGGCGCGCCGTCGCGCAATTTTTCGAGCAGATAGAACAGCGCGGTCGGTGCGTTGCCGATGGCGACCACCGAACCTGCCATGCGCTCGCTCCAAAGGTCGATAGCGGCGGCCGAGCGCGTGTTGCCGATTTCCTTGGCGATATCGACGGTGCGCGGGTCGCGCAGCGTGCAGATCACCTCGTTTCCGGCCGGCAGGCGGGCACGGGTGATGCCGTGGGCGACCATCTCGGCATCGCAGAAGATCGGCGCCCCGGCGGCAAGGGCGGCACGGGCCGCTTCAACGAAACCGCTGGAGAACACGAACTGGCTGGCTGCCTCGACCTGGCCGCAGGCGTGGATCATGCGGATCGCGACATCGGCCTCTGTCTCGGAAAAGCGCGACAAGTCCGCCTCGGCGCGGATGATGGCGAAAGAGCGCTCGTAGATCGCCATCCCGTCATGGATATAGTCGTAGGCGGCCATTCTTCAGTTCCGTCGATAGAGTTCGGCGATCTCAGTCGCGCCGAGCCTTGTGAGGCAAGCGGCGGCAGTCTCGCCGGGATGCCGTGCGTTTCGGATCGCCGCCGCAATGCCGGCGACCCCGCGCGCGGCGTCATAGCCCGGCCTGTATCCGGCAGGAAGGGCCTTTGCCGTCCCGTCCACGACAAGTCCGGCTCCGTTTTCGTCGCCGACCAGGGTGAGGCCCGCTGGGCCGGGATGGGCGCAGCCCTTGGCGCAGCCGGAAATGTGGAGGGTGAGGGAGGCATCGAAGAGATCGGGGCTTTCCGTTGCGATTTCTTCGGCGATGGCGCGGGTGGCGATGCGGCCGGAGGCGCAGGCG
>NZ_RZSF01000037.1:0-33720 GCF_004023325.1 Mesorhizobium sp. M1A.F.Ca.ET.072.01.1.1
TATCCGATGGTTGCGCCGAGGTGTTGCGGCCCAACAGTCGGCACTCGCGAATCCTGGAGGTTCGGGCGCAAGGCATCCGCTGCGCCGACTACCAAGGTTGCGTCGTGGCCCGGGAACACCGCTTACGATCAAAACGAAGCCGCGACGGCTGATCTGGTCGGGCTGACGGCAGACATTGTCTCTGCCTACGTCAGCCAAAACCCCCTGCCCGTCGCTGGATTGCCAGACCTTATCGCGTCGATCCATTCGTCGCTTACGGGCCTTGGTCAGCCGAATGTGCCCGAGTCGTCTCAGCAGGAACCCGCCGTCAATCCGAAAAGGTCGGTAACCCCGGACTACATCATCTGCCTGGAAGACGGGAAGAAATTCAAATCGCTGAAACGTCATCTTGCGGTTCACTATGGGCTGGCTCCGAACGAATACCGCGAAAAGTGGGGATTGAAGCCAGACTATCCGATGGTAGCACCGAACTACGCGGCTCAAAGATCTACGCTCGCGAAGGCTGCGGGGCTTGGACGCAAACCGCAACCAACGCCGGCAAAAAAGGCCCCTGCCAAACGCAGACCCAGGGTTTAGTGAAGCCAAGCAAGTCGGAACGTCCAACCTCGGGCGCTTCAACAGGTGCGGGTAGCCAATCGAGACCACCCGCGCGTCCACCATCATTCCGGGCGATCTTCGGCGACGTTTGCGCTTTGGACTGAGCGTCGCCGATAGCAGAAGAGTGCTTCCTCGATAGTGGGTCTCGCGATGTAGCGGTCGTCCGACTCGAACCCCAGGGTGCCTCATACTTTCGATACAATGGACTCTCCAACTTCCTGGAGAAGCACACGCGATTCGACCGGAGTGATGCGAGCAAGAAAGATCGACACGCTCCTAGGAACTCGTCGATCGCCGATTGTTAGAACTTCCACAGGTGCTTTTCGGGGCCGGAAGCTGACAAGCAGCTCTAAGTCTTCTGTCCACGCTAGCGGACGTCACTGCCCAAATCAATTCAGCGTGCCGGTCGCAGTTGCCTGTTCTTGCCGCCTCGTTGCCGGTCGCTTGCCGATCATTTGCCTCACGCCGTGGTCCATTCTGTTGTAGGATGTGCCAAGTAGAAGAGGCGTATATGAAGAAATACACTGCCAAAGGAGCTACGATCAAACAGTTGCGCGACGGCCTTGAACGGCTGAGCACGCAAAAGGAGATGGCGGCGGAAATCGGCGTCAGCGAACGCAAGCTCCGTATGATCGAAAACAACAACGCTGCCATTCCCATGACGACGGTCGATCGGTTGGCGAAAGCGCTCGGCGTGCGTCGCGAGCAGATCATCTATTCGGAAGGTGGACCGGCTGGGGTGGAGGCGCTGGAGCCTCCTATCCCTCCTGTCCCACCGGTGAACTCTGCTTCGGAGGAGCGGCCACAGATCATTCCGCGCTTCGATTGGGATTATGCCTACGCGACATCCGACGAGACGCGCCTCTATCACGAAGCATCACATTCCCATGACCTCGTCACGACAATCGAAATTGCTTTCACCGAAGAGACCAGCGCCTACGCAGAAGAACTGTTCGAAATCCTTGGTGGCCTCACCTATGCGAAGAGGGACATACTGAAGAATATCGAGCCTGCGGAAGAGATCGCGCTGCGCCGGCGCATCCGCCAGCTTCTCGTCTTGTTGAAGGGCAACGATGTCTGGGTGTATGAAACGTCGTTCTTCCGCCGCCTTCCCGAACGCATGACACTTCCGCCCGATGGCGAAGAGCACACGCTCCAGAGCAGGCTGCTTGTCGCACTCGCACCGCCGGGGGAGTATGGAGAAAGGTCTTTGCGCGTGAATATCGATCACGGCCAGCCCTTTGTCTTGCTCTCCTTAAAGTCGCTCAAGGCGAAGTCGGGGCGGGGTGAGGATGCGGGAGCTTAAGGACGAAGCGGCTACGATTTCCGCGACGCCGGACCTTGGGCAGGTCTTCGGCGAGAACGACGCATTTGCCGAGATCCTGTCGTGGTCGCTAGATCGTCCGGTCTGGCAGCGGGACGCGTTAAGGCGCCTTGTTGCCAGCAGGCCGCTCACTTCCAACGACCTGGAGCAGCTGACAAAACTCTGTCTCGACCCCACGCTCCCTCATGAGGTTTTGTCTGACGATCACGTCTCCGCGCAGCAAGCCACGGGCGTACCAATTTCCCTGCTGCGGATCGAGAAACCAACCGGCATAAACGCTCTCGCCCCCGACCAGACGCTCGAATTCTCCAAGACGGGCCTCACTGTAATCTATGGCGACAACGGTTCAGGCAAATCCGGCTTCGTCCGTATTCTCAAGCACGCGTGCCGGACGCGCGACCGCGGGCTGAAGATTCTCAGGGACATTGAAGGCAGTCCTCAGGCGCCGCAGTCGGCAAGCCTCGTCTATATGCGTGGACCGGTCGAGCAAAGCTTCGCATGGACGCCCGACACGCCCGCGAATCCCGATCTGCCGTCAATCAGCATCTTTGACTCGCGCAGCGCAAACGTCCATGTCGAGAAGACCAACGCGGTTGCCTACATCCCGCAGCCGATGCAGGTCCTTGAGGGCCTCGCCGCCGCATGCGATAAGCTGAAAAGCAATCTGGACGCCAAGCTCGCCGAGTTGTCAGCCCAGACGCCGCTCTCAATCAAGAACTCTAAGCTCCATCCGGCCACGGCGGCGGGCGCGTTCGTCCACGAACTTTCTGCCATCGCGAATGTCGCCCAGTTGGATCTGCTCGCAAAACTCTCCGACGACGAAAATCATCGGCTGATTACGCTCGAAAGCGATCTTGCACAGGACCCGCAACGCGCCTCGACGCGTCTTGCCTACCACAAAGGCCGTCTCGACGATGGTGCTACAATGCTGAAGCGGCTTGTGAAAGCGGCTTCCGCAAGCGCGTTTCAATTACGGGAGAAATTGAGCGGGGAACGCGACGCTGCGGTTTCGGCCGCTCGGCTTGCCTCCGATGACTTATTCGCGGCATCGCCGTTACCCCATATCGGCGAGCCGACATGGCGCGCGCTCTGGGAGGCCGCCCGGAAATATTCCGATGAGGTGGCCTACCCCGAAAAGCATTTTCCGGACGAAGAAGGCCATGACGAGCTTTGCGTGCTATGTCAGCAGCCGCTGGGTGATGATGCGATCAAGCGCCGCAACGCCTTCGAGGGTTTCGTGAAGAGCAGGACGCGCGCGGAGGAGGAAGCCGCCGAGGTGCGCTATCGCGCATTCCTGACGGACGCTCGAAACTCAAGGATCGGCATGAAAGCAATCCTCGAGCTGATCAGATCCATTGATGGTGATCTCGGTGACGCGCAACTCGCGATTTCGGTTCGCAGATGTGCGTTGATCGCGGCCTGGCGCCTGCGCGCGTTGATCCGGGAAGCAACGGCCCCGCAACAGGTGGCGGTCCTGCCGGAAGCCGAACTCGCGGTTGCGTCGGCTGGCTTAGGAGCGCGGGCAGCCCAACTGGCGGCGGACCACGGCAGCCCCGAATATACAGCCCTGCTTGATGAATATCGGGAACTCAAGGCACGCGAGGGGCTTTCGCCGCTGGTGCCTGACCTCAAGGCGGAGATCGAGCGGCTCAAGGAAGCGCGGGAAATCAGGAAGGCCATCAAGGATACGGCCAAGCGCGGAGTTACGGACAAAAACAAGGAGCTCTCGGACCGTATCGTTACCAACGCGCTTCGCGGGCGGTTCGCCCGAGAGATCGAAAAGCTGAAGCTCGCGCGCATGCCCGTCGAGCTGAAGAAGATCAAAGATGCAGCGGCGGTGTCGTACTTTCAGGTCACACTCGTCGAGAAGCCGGACGAGCCGGTCGGCGATATTTTCAGTGAGGGCGAGCACCGCTGCGTGGCGCTTGCGGCATTTTTGGCCGAGCTGGTGACTGCGAAGCAATATTCCGGCATCGTCTTCGACGATCCGATGTCCTCTCTCGACCACATTCATCGGAAGGCTGTCGCAGCCCGGCTTGTCGAAGAATCCGCGCACCGGCAAGTCGTCGTTTTCACGCACGATCTCGCGTTTCTTTTCGAACTGCGACGGGAGGCGGAGGCGAAAGCGATGCCGATCTACTACCAAACAGTAGCTCGCAAACAGAATCGTCCGGGCTTCGTTGAAGCTGAGCTTCCGATGAAAGCGAAGTCCGCGTGGCAGTTGGGCCAGGCGCTCCGATCCGAGCTGAAAGCGGCGAAACCTCATTTCGACGGTTGGGCCGACGCCAGGCGAACGATCTTCGCCAAAGGTATCATCGAGCAGCTTCGCGAGTCGTGGGATCAAGGCATTGCCGACTTCATCTTCCCCGTTCTGGGAAGGTTCGACAATGCGATCAGGGGAACGAGCCTGTTCAAGCTAGCTGTTCTCGAAGAAGCGGACGTAAAAAGCGTCACAGCCGCGCGCGGTCGTCTCTCCGAGGAACTTCACGCTACGGCGGAAACACTGAACCCGGAAACCGTCACGCATGCGGACCTTCTAGACGAGGTCGTCAAGCTTGAGAGCTGGCTCACAAGCATCGCTGATCGCCAAAAGGACGCCAAGAAGCCCAGTTGAGCCATGACTTTCGGAGCCGCAGACGACACACCGGCAATAGAGGACGAAACGCTCGCGCTGAAGCTGAGCCGCATCGAAGCCTGTTCGATTCACATCCGGGATGATCTCGGACGCAATCTGCTTCACGCTTACGTGGCTTGCCTCAGCGCTTCGGAGCTGCGGACCGCCACATTCCGCTATCTTGAGACGGACAAGGTACTCATACGAGCACTCCGGACACGTCTGATCCGCGTTGGCAACGATGGCTGCAACACGAGAGAACTCGACCGATTGAGCGCGGACCTGATTGCGCTACCCGCTAAGGGCCGCCGCGTAGGCCCGCGAACGGACAGCCTGCTTTCGGCCATCTATCCCTTCCTTTCGGTGGAGGCGCGGAAGGCAATCCTCGATCGTTGGATTGATCGAGGAAACAAGGCTGCAGCCGCACGTTGGCTGAAGGCGATGGCGAATGACGCATTGCTGCTCGATGTCGAGCTCGCATGGCGCGAATGGCAAGCGAGCCGCGAGCCATTACCAGCGAAAATATTCATCCAGCACGCGACAGGCGCGCGCATCGCGGAGGCGCTTCCAGAGCTGATCGCCCATGCCGCGGAAGGATGGCTCGTCAGCAAAGCCGCGCTTAAGGCGCCCACGATCTCGGAGAAATCCTGGCGCGCGATCAGGAGAAAATTTCCGGCAACCTATGCCTATCTTTGCTCGAAATTGCACCGCCCGCTCACTCAAGCGGAGGCGTTCGCCATCGTTGAGGAGACAACTGGAGGCCCGTTCGGCGATCGCGGCTTGGCCATCTGGTCGATTGGCCAGATGAAGATGATGGGAGTACTAGACGAGCTGTCGGCGCGCTACGACGAATTCCTGAAGCGGGAAATGGAGATGTTCCTGCACGGCAGCGCTCCCTTGCACGGCGCGAGCGATGGGGATTGAGAACATGCTTTGGGATCACCGCTCAAATGCGCAAAAACCGCCCCGGTTAGACCGGGACGGTTATAGATTTATGATAGAATTGGTTGCGGGGACCGGCTTTGAAGCTGCAAAACTCGCGTGAAAAACGCCCCTTAACAGACGAACGTAGTTGTAGCGCTGTGTTGACGTATCTCTCCCGGCGACTCGACATCCCATGAGAGGCGAACGGGATGCCCCTTTGTCGGTTGAGTTCGAGCGGTTGTATGGGCGGAAGCAATGGTCCCTTTGGCGAAATGCGTTTGGCCAAGATCCAGCACCTGAGCGGAAAGCTTGACCTCTGAGTACGGCGACCGGTAAAGGCAATAACAACAAGCACTTGCCTCCAAAGGCCCGTTACTCCGCCCCTTCACGCCGAACAGGGTCAGCCCTCCAAACGGGTTAGCAGTCAATCCGATTTCTATCCGGCGATATCCGCAGGTTCTACTTGCGCGTATGGCGGCTTCCATTTCTCGGACACATATACACTCATCGCCGTGTAGCTGCGTTGTCCACAGTTTGGGAACGTGCCTGCGCCTTCTTACTCGGCCTGATGCCAGAGATTTGGAGAGTCTGATGAGTTACGGGAAATTTCTGACAGCAGAAGAGGTAGCAGAACGATATCGCGGTAGCATCTCGCTCGGAACGCTTCGAAATTGGCGTGCCAAAAGGATTGGACCGGCCTACGTAAAGCTTGGCAAAGCGGTCTTGTATCCGGTTGAGGAACTGGAGGCGTGGGATCAGAAGAATACGGTGGTGTGCCGTGCCCCGGCGCGATTGGCGATGGACGCCGATGAGTGAGCGTGATTGGTTAAGAAAGAGGCCGTCGCATCGCCCCCAAGCGCCGGCCCCAACGCCGTGAGTAAGACTTATATTATACATATTTTTCAATGAGATACCCTGTAGAAGGAGGAAGTTGCATAACCACCCGTCCGGCGACCCGACGCCCTCGCGCGCCGACATCGACATGACCAAGCAGATCATCGAGACGGCCAAGCCGCTCGGCATCGCCGTGCACGACCACATCATCATCGGCCGCAAGGGCAATGCCTCGATGAAGGGCCTGCTGCTGATCTGACAGTCCCGAATATCAGCTGGATACCGATCAGGAAATCATCGGACGGCGGGCACCTCGCGGGCAATGGCTCGATCGAGACGCGTTGACGTTAGTTCATCAAAAGCACCAGAGCGGGATGCAGCTTCTTCAGGTTCGGCAATGATTTCGATTGCCAGGGTATGTCGGGCGTTCCGCGCACGACAAGTCGAACATCGGGATGCTTGCGCACCTCGATGGTAAATTTCGCCAGCAGGTTGATGCCGGAAGAGTTGAGAAAGTGAAGGTCCTTCAAATTGAGTGTGATGGAAGCGGGATTTGAGGCAAGAACACTGGTCGCCAAAGCCGTGATCGGCGCACCCGCCTCGGAACTGGCAAGCCGCATTGCACCGTCGAAAAAGATATCGCTTCCCTCAGTCCACACGCGGTAGTCGTCTGTCTTGATTTCCATATCTGGCTTCGTTTCATCTAGTTGTGAGTTGGCGAGATCGGAATGGAGGCATATGTTTCCAGGCAAATACGATCGTTTTCATCGGCGGGGCTGAATATCCAGGCCAAGCGTGCGCCATAGTCGCTCATCAACGTCAGCAATCCAAGCCCGGAGCTCCCCACGTCGGGGTTCGCGGCATTCGCCTCAATCCGCTGTATCAGCAGGTCCTTTGGGTCGCCAACCGTGATGTCCGCCAGAAGGCTTTGGAACTCGGACGCGATTTCACCATCGACGTCATTCGACACCTTCAGCTTGAAGCACTCCGAATCCATCGACGCCTCAACCACGATTTCGCCTGGTGCGCGGAACTTGACGGCGTTTTCGATGAGTTCGTTGACCAGATATCCGATGCTATGCCGCACCTCCATGTAGTCATTGCGCGACGACTGAAAGCGCAACGCGAAAAGATCGGCGATGAAGTCCGAGGTCGTGGCGCAATGACGCCAACTCAAGTCGAGAGGTCCGTCGAACAGCCGCACGCGACTGACGCTCCCCTTCATCCCTATTGCAATGTCAGGCGTACCGAACAGCGCTGTCATCCTACGTATGCCTTATGATCACGAGGGTGATGTCGTCGTGGATCTTCTGGATTCCGATATGGGCCATCAAATCCTCGATGATCCCGGTCTTGATGTCCTCGGCGCTCCTGCCATGGCGCTTTTGCACGCTCTTGCAGAGGCGATCGAACCCGAACAGTCTTCTGTCTTCATCTTCCGCCTCGGTCACACCGTCGGTGTGCAACACGATTACGTCGCCGCTCCCGAACACGATGTCTCGCGTGTCAACGAACTGCGAGATGTCATTCTCCAGGCCAACGGGCAGACCCAGATCAAGCGTGTCGATACGTTCGACGTCCCCATCCGCACGCACGACGAGAATGTCCTCGTGCTGGCCGGATAGCGTTACCCGCCCATCCTCAAAGTCAAGAAAGGCCAGCGAGAGATGCTTGTCGGTGTTCGTCCGCTCGATGTTCTTGTAGATGGCTCTGTTCAGACGAACCAGAAACTGGTGCGGATCGCCTTCGTTGGCCTCCTGCAGTGCGCGTGCAACGGATTGGACCATCAGCATCAGCACGCCGCTCTCGAGACCATGACCGGTCACGTCGCCGATGCCTATCTTGACCCGTGATCCGTTCTGGAGGACGTCGTAGTAGTCCCCGCCCACCTCGTCGGCCGGCCGCATGTAGGCCGCGATCTCCAGCCCCGGAATCGCTTCGAGTTCGAACGGTTTCGGCAGGACCATCATCTGGATTTGCCTGGCGACCGCGAGTTCGGCGCCGAGACGGACGTTCTCGTCCCGCAGCTTTTCGTTGAGCGCGGAAATCTCCTGATTTGCGTCGCCGAGTTCCCTGGTGCGTTCGTCGACGAGTTGCTCGAGGTTTTCCGTGTGAAAGCTGATCTGCTCGGCCATACGGTTGAAGGCGACCCCGACCGCTCCAACCTCGTCGCGCGTTGGAACGCGAACGCGGACCGAATAGTCTTTGGACTGTAGCCTCTGGGCGGCGCTGGCAAGCGCCCTGAGGCCGGCCGTGATCCGCTTCGAGATCCCGAGCACTGCCGCAAATACAATCAGAAGCGAAACGACGATGGCGGCGACCTGAAAGAGCAGGATACGATTGGTCGCGCGGGAAATACTCTTTTGCGCGGCGACCAGGGACGCATAGATTTCGCGTTCTGGAACGACGATTCCGACCGACATCGTTTCAGACTTGATCGGTCCCGAGCTCCATAGATTGGTCGGCTTCAATCTTTTGAGGACAACTATGTAGGGTACGTGTTCGCCCTTGTTGTCGAGCATGATATGCTGAATGACACCGTCATTGTTCTGGTCGAGCGGCAGCGACGCGATGGCCGGCTGCGTGCTTCCCCGCAGCGACCTCTCCAGCCCGGTGACGCCCTGCGTGCCCGCATCGTTGGACGAAGTCAGGCCTATGATCGCCTCGCCCGATGGATTGATCGCCACTACATTGCCGGTCGACATGGTGAGGAAGCCGAACCCGGTTTCGGCGATCTTGACGCGCTCGACGACTTCCGCGAGCTGATCGAGAGTGATGTCTGCACCCGCTACACCGGCGATACCGGTACGGTCCCGCGTCCACAGCGGGTGGAAGAAACTGACGATCAGCTTTCCCGTGATCGCATCGGTGTAGGGCGCCGTCTGAGTGATGTCGTCGGGGACTGGACGCGAGGCTGGATCCCTCGCCCATTGCTGCCATGACCCGTAGATCCCCGGAAAGAAGAACTCCCAGAACTCCGCCTTGTTGTGGCCTGGATAGAGTCGATCGAAGGTCTGCGCCTGGTCCGTATACGGTACCGTCCTGAAGATCGGCCGTTCCTTCGGACCAATATAGTACATCTGCAGTTTTGGCGATCCGCTGGCCATAAGGGTCGGCGCGACGAGATCCAGAACGGTACTGTCTTCGATTTCCTGCTCAACGCTCGGCAGCGGCGTGTGGTCGGCGCCCAGCAGGTAGCCCCAGACGCTAATCACGGAAGGCGCGCCCGGCAGGTTCTGCGCCCAATCGCCCTTCGCGTCATAGACGACCTTCACCGAGCCGGGTGCTTCATGCGAAAGGGTTGCTCCGACCTGTCGCTGCCGGCTCGGATCGTCGGTCTGGGCCTGCAGGACGCCGGCCAGCGCTTTCACGTCCCCATGAACTCGATCGAGCAGGAGGTCGACGCTTAACGCTGTCGAGTCGGCATAGGAGCGAATGTATTCCTGGTTTGCGGTGGTCAGGCCCTCACCGACTTCCGACGTGGCGTCGCGCGACAGCTTTTGAACGTTCCAGAGCGCCAGGCCACCGCTCAGCAGGAGGTCGAACAGCACGGCGCCGCCGACGACCAATACGAATTTCGCCCGGAAGGAGCGCAGGCCGAAGCGCGGTGTAGGCTGATCGTCGGCTTTCATTGCGGCCTTCGCCCCGATGCGACCCAGATCGGCCAACCCGCATAACCCTTGGGGTGTAGCGCAGCGAATATGTGATCCTGGAAGCCCTGCCGGAACCGTGCAACGAACTCCGGCCCGTCGCCGCGTTTGGTTGCCATCTCGCCGGCATACACATCGGCCCATGCTACAATGACATCGGCGAAGTCCTGCGCATCTCCGTCCAAGTTGGTGACCGTGAAGGTCTCGACACGTATGTCGTCGAATCCGGCTTCGATCAGATATCGGCGACTCTTGGGCCCGAGCTCAACGTCCATTTCGAAATGCGCGAACAGCTTCGCCACTTCATTGTATGTCCAACGGATGCTTTCGGCGCGCGGCTCGCCGAGGCAATGCGAATTCTTCTCGTTGGTGATGTAGACCCGCCCGCCTGGCTTGCATATGCGGTAGAGTTCCTTGAGGATGAGTTCCGGTCGATTGAAGATTTGAAGCGAATGTCGGCAGGTGACCAAGTCGAACTGCTCCTCGTCGAGCAGCATTTCCGAGGCATCGCCATAAGTATATTCGATGCCCCGGATATCGAACTCCCGCATCACGCGTCTGGCGTAGTCCAGGCTTGATATGGAGTGGTCGAGGGCGACAATCCGCGACGGCTGGAACTCTTTCTGCACGAGCACGGCGAAATCGCCGATCCCGCAACAGATGTCGGCCATAACGATCCCGGGTCTCATGCCATGCCGCGGCAGGATTGCACGCTCGTGGCGCCAGGTCATCTTTGTCTGCGTGCGCAGGATTGGAACGAACCCGCCTTCCTCGAGGAAGCCCTGCCCTGGATAGAATTCGCTGTCATACTCCTCGACCGTGATGTTCGGTTCGATTCCGCTCAGCCGACCGAATTTTCGCGAGGTCCATCCGACGACGCTCGACGTGATGACAACAAATTTGAGATCGGGTCGAGCGCGACAGGCATCGATGATGATCCTCGAAAAAGCGTGAAATGCGGCGTTGTTCATCTGCGCCAAGCGTCTGACATTGACGTAGAGAACGCCGCGTACTCGGCCGATCGCATCGCGAAGCAATGCCAGGCTGGGCCCAAGCTCATCGATCGCCTGAGGCCGGACCACTCCAGATATGGAGTACTCCTGGTTGTTCGCATCGTATTGCGCCTTGAAGCGCGGGTGCGGGTTGTAAGGGCTCAATGTTGCAGGCCCTCAAGCGGAAGATCCACGACGAGCGTGATCGCATCGCCGTCGGCCTCCTCGACCCTGAGTGCCGCGTTGTAGTCGACAGCTAGTTCCAGGAGTACCACCTCCCGGCTGGGCGCCAGATCCCCAGACACAGAATTGAGATATCGCTCCTTGGCCTCAAATCCCACGACTTGCGAAACGGCTTCTTCGTAGAATTGGCGCTCCTCCGGCATGCAGGGAAATGTCAGCTCGATCCTGTCCGTCGCGCCATGGCGAGACACCCTGCATGCCAGTTCGCCGTCGGCGTGGCGGGTACGAAAGGCGACTTCCAGTAATTCGTTGAACGCAGAGGAAAAGAGATTCGAATGCCGCACCGAGTCTGATCTGTTTTGACTGATCATCCGGGCGATGTACGTCGAGACATAATCGCAGTGTTTCCAAGCGGAGACAAAAGTCTTGATTTCCATGTCGATCTGGATCATCGGCTCAAAAGTCGGTTCGCCAACCGGGTCATGAACAGATCCCATCCGCATCCTCTCCTATTCCATCCGTATTTGAACCCAGGTGACGCGATGAACTCCGGGACGGAAATTTGACCGCCTCGTGATGAGCCAGTCCCGCATTGCGCGGCATCTAGCTCGATCGTTTTTACAGCCCTCCGATTTACAAACGGTGCAAGTGGCTAGCGCGCCCGATTTGATTCCTCCATCGCTTCCAGCCCCTTCGGCGGCGACCGCCTGATGAAATCGCCGGTTGCCTCGGATCCGAGCGGCCGTCCCATGAAATTGCCTTGCAGGTAATCGCAATTTTCCTTGATCAGCCACCGTGCCTGCGCCGCCGTCTCGACCCCCTCGGCGGTGACGCTAATTCCCAGGCCGTGCGCCAGACTTATGATCGATCGCACAATCGTTTGACTCTTCAGATCCGTCTCCAGGTCCGCGATGAAGTATTGATCTATCTTCAAGGTATCAAACGGAAAATT
Organism: Mesorhizobium sp. M1A.F.Ca.ET.072.01.1.1; assembly: GCF_004023325.1. NCBI lineage: Bacteria > Pseudomonadati > Pseudomonadota > Alphaproteobacteria > Hyphomicrobiales > Phyllobacteriaceae > Mesorhizobium > Mesorhizobium sp. M1A.F.Ca.ET.072.01.1.1. The sequence continues at coordinate 12,071 of NZ_RZSF01000037.1, forward strand.
CTTAAGGTAGCTCAAGGATGAATAGTATGTTCCAAAATCGTCGAGCGAGATTCGTATTCCCAGGACGTTCAACGTATTCAATGTATCTATATTGTCGATAGTCTTCTCAAGAAGAACCGTTTCGGTTATCTCGAGTTCAAGCCTTTCAGCCCGGATTCCAACTGCGTCGATGATCTGAGCGACCGTGTCCGTCAGCGAACCGCTCAGGAACTGAGCCGGCGACAGGTTGACTGCGACTGTCAGCGCGGAAGGCCAGGCCAATGCCTGGCGACAAGCTTGCTCGAGCACCCATCGTCCAATTTCGTCCATCAGACCGTCCGCTTCGGCGATCGGAATGAACACGCCGGGCGGAATGATTCCTATCTCGGGGTGCCGCCACCGCAGCAGCGCTTCGAAACCAATCACCGACGAAGGAGGCCTGATGAGCGGCTGATAGTCCAGGTAAAGCTCGCCCCGCTCCAGCGCGGTTCGAAGGCTGCGCCTCAGATTTTCGCGTTGCTCAAGCAACAACAGCATCGAGCGATTGAACGTTCGAGCGCAGCCGCGACCATCCGTCTTGGCTGCGTAAAGAGCAATATCTGCGGCTTTCATCAGCTGCTCGCCATCGGTCCCGTGCTCCGGCCCGAAAGCGATTCCGATACTTGAACCGACGAAGACGGGAATGCCGTTGATGACGAAAGGGTCCTTGAACGCGTTGACCAGCGATGTGGCGAGGCGCTCGGCTTCCGCGGGCTGCTCCTTGCCCAATTGGATGACGGCGAACTCGTCGCCGGCATACCGGTACGCAGATTCGCCGTCCTCCAGCGCGTCGCGGATTCGACCTGCCGCGAGTTGCAGAAGCGTGTCGCCTGCCCCATGGCCGAGCGTGTCGTTGACCGCTTTGAAATCGTCAAGATCGATTTGCAGCAGGGCGGCTTTTGGCTGAGATCCGCCGATGGCCGCCAGCGCTTGCTGCAGCCGCTCACCGAATCGCCGTCGATTCTGCAGTCCGGTCAGCACGTCGTGCGTCGCCTGATGGAGCAGAATCATATGCTCCTGCTCCTGCGCCGCGCTGCGCTCCCCCTGCTCCCGGGATTCAATGATTCCCACGCCATCTGCAGTGCCGAAGACGAAAACGGAGCGGGGCGCTTCGCCCGATGAGCGCGGCAGGTCAATGCTTGCCGCAGAGCCGCCCTGGAACACCCGAAGAAATTCGTCGCGGCACCTCGTATCGAGGAAGCTTGGATAGATCTCCCAAATGGCGGCGCCTGGCACCACCGCACCTCCGTACAGGCGTTTAAGCCTGGCGGCGTAGTGAGTTAGGCGGAAGTCGCTATCATAGAACGATAGAAGTTCGGTCGTATTCGCCAACAGGTTAGCGAGAAGCGCTTCGCCGGCACGTGAACCATCGCTTGAGGAAGACTCCTCATTCTGCGTGCCGACGCCTGATGCCTCTGAACGCAAAAGCCACCTCCGTAGGCGGTGAAAATTAGCGTCCCCCAGTTTAGAAATAGCATAAGTAACAAGCTTGGCAAACTTTCAACTCGCTATTTCAACAAGCGCTGCATGCGCTGTAATTGCAATGGATCCTCCGCTGTGATTGGCGGGCAGGTTATTCCACGATGGACGTTCATTCATTGTTAATAAATCGCGAATCGACAGATAATCGGCGTCGCGCCAGGCGTGATTCGAAATATTGCGATCCACAGGACAGAGCGGAATTCGCGGCCTGGGCTCGATCACAGACCTAGTGTTTCGAGATCGGCTCTCTCAAAAATCTGGTTTTGAGCCACGTTTTCGACGGTCCGCTCTGGTAGGGGCTATCGGCGCGTTTCGAGATGACGCCGTCGAGCTCGGTTTTCTCGGTGGCGCGAAAGATCGCGAGCGCGTCGCCCTCAAAATGCTCGCTGTATTGGATCTTGCCGAGGCCAGGCTCAACCAGTCGCCACAGCGCTTGCTTGCGCTGCAGCAGGGATAAGGGGATAAGATTGCGGCCGTCGAGGTGGAGGATGTCGAAAGCGACGAACACCAGCCGGCTCGGCTCGTTCCAGATCGCGGCTTCCAGCGCAGGAGAACCGGGCGAGCCCCGCTCGCCTGAGACAATCACCTCGCCGTCGAGAATGGCAGCCCGGCATGGCAGGTCGACAGCTAGCGCGATGGGCCAGTATTTAGTCGTCCAGTCGCGTCCGTTCTTGTTGTAAAGACGCGCGCCGTTCTTATCAATGATGATTTGCGTGCGGTAGCCGTCGAATTTGGCCTCGTGGACCCACCCTTCATCTTCGGGCGGCCGCTCGACAAGAGTTGGTATCTGCGGCGGAATGAACTCCAGCCGTTCGTCGTCGACCTTGTCACGCTGACTCAACTACGCCACCATCTTTGCCGGATAGCGGTGGCGCGAGCGGCACAGGCGATCTGGTATCCATTTGGACACCTGCCGCCTGTGCCTTGCCCCCACTAAGCCATTCTGCGACGGAATGAACACCGGCCAGCCGCCCCCCGGCCATTGGCACGCTTACTCAACTACGCCACACCTTCGACGGATAGCGGTAGCGCGAGCGGCACAGGCGATCCGATTTCCCCAACTTGGACATCTGCCGCCTGTGCCGAGCCCCCACTAAGCCATCGAGCCCCCACTAAGCTATTTTGCGGCGGAATGAACACCAACCGGCCGCCTCGGCCTTGGCACGCTAACTCACTTACGCCTTTGACGGTTTGCGGCGGCGCGGTCGGCACAGGCGGTGCGATATTCCCCCCAACTTGGAAACCTGCCGCCTGTGCCGAGCCCCCCGCTAAGTCACAGCGAACATCTACGAATAAGGCCGCGCTGTCGTTAGCTGCGCATCCAGATACTTATCCGGGCGTACATATCTCGATCGGCACGGCATCTCTCGCCAGGGATTTTGCCCAATGGGGTACCGCCAGCCAAGGATCGCTTGCCCGGCAAGGATTGTCGCCGGATCCAGTATCACTCCGGGCATACTGATGAAACGTCCGCCGCGGATGCTATGATCAGCTTCCAAGCGCCTTGAGCCATCCTTCAAACGAGGAGGTCTTCTCGTGCTCGCCAAGCGAAACAGAGTGGGCGGGGCGCGGCAACACCGTCGTCCTGCGCCCTTCGCGGGGGCTGTAACCGAACTCCTTGCTGAACGCCCGGCTGAAATTTGCCGCTGAACTGAACCCGAAGGCCTCCGCAATTTGAACGATGCGCCGGCTGTCCGCCGGATCGCTGAGCGCAACATGGGCCGCTAGAAGTCGGCGACTTTGAATGTAATGGAGCACCCCACCGCTCGGTTCGAACAGCTGGTAGAGACGAGATCGCGAAACACCGAGCGCCCGGCACATTGAATCCGGCGTCAGATGAGCCGCTTCCAGGTTGTTCTGGACGTATCGACGGGCCCGCTCCATCAGCGCGACACTCGCCAGTTGTTCGGCCGCAGCCGCATGTTCGGCCGGCGGCGCTAGGCACGCAATGATCATGCTGCGGGTTGCGTGTACGATGCGAGGCAGGTCGTCAGCGGTGAGGCTGCGCAGTCTTGTTACGATGCCGTCGACATAGTCGATCAAAAGGTTTGCAAAATTGCCGGAAAGAATTGAATTGTTGTTTGCGTCGAGGGTTGCCGCCGCGTCGGCGAACAAATCACGCGGCAAATATAGAACGAGACTTTCGGATTCGGTCATCCTCCCGCGAAACGGGTAACCTAGCGACCTGATCTCAAGTTTGCCCGGCTGGCCCTCCGCGACACGGCGATTGACCTCCGTCCACGACCGGCCGGTATGTGGCAAGACGACATACCAATGATCGATCGAGCTGGACCGAAGCTTTGCGGCGGAACGGATATAACTGTGCGCCGGCGTCCGCTGTTCGACGATCAGCATGCCGCCGAGATTCCAAGCCTTGTGCGCTGCGGGGAAGCCGTCGTCCAGCGATTTGTCATCCGGCAGCCTGACCTCGACAAGCGGTGCCACATGCGCTTGCCAAGCGGGGAATTGATCCTCTGCTGCCAGTTCGAGTGTTGAAAAGGACAGCGGTTCCAGTGCCGGCGCGATTGGCCGAGCCGCCTCGTTGTCGGGTTGAACGTCGCGAGGCCAACGCCGTCGCTCACGCTCCGGTACAGGCCCGGTATGCGCCTCGTCTTGCTCCTTAGCGTCCATCGCGCGTGGTGCCATATCCGATTCCGGTATGCCCATGCCCCCGCAATCATGTGGTGTATCCCGGGATCTGGCAAGCCTGTGGACCGCATCGTCAATCACGCTGGGTTACAATAAGAAATGCATCCCGAGATAAGTTTCTGGATACGAGGCTAACGACACACTTCAGACCGGCGCCTATAGATTCCGACATCGTGAAAGCGACGTTGAGGAGACCAGGTAATGAATGAAAAAGTCAAAGGAGAAGCTCGCCGCAAGATAATTCTTGATGGATATGTCAACAACGAGCCTTTGAAAGACATTGCGGCAAAGCTCGGATGCTCACTGGCGAGTTTGAAAGTCAGCGCCAGCAAACTTGGCTGCACTCGCGCCCCGAAAGAGGCGGCTGACTTTCGACGCGGCTTTCGTATACCTGACAACAAACGGCAAGACTATTACCAGCTCATGCGGGTCGGCCAATATAGATCTCGGGACTGCGCACAGATTTTGGGATTATTGACAACACAATCGCCGAGCATGGAGTAACGTTACTAGAAGCTGGGGACAACATCTTTTCAAGCCTCGGTGACAAGGCCCCGCCGCAAAGTACGGGCGGCGGGCGCTGAAAGGTTCGCTCAAATGCTGCGTCGGCGTTTCAATCGCACCTGCCTTAGCCCTCTCGATCTGGCCGTTTGCGAACGCGTGTTCAATCAGGTCTGCGCAGATGAACAGCTCGATCCTTTGGACCCGGACGCCGAAATTCTAGCGGTATTGGTTGTGGCCATCTTTCGAAATGCTCACACCAACGAACGCGAACTGCTGGAGGCGGTCAAATCTCGCCGGCAAAAGGCCAGGGCAGCCGTCCGCACGCCTAAAATGAACTAGTTGATCTACCCGCCAGCGGCATCAAGCCGGCCATTCAGCCCTCTGCACATCGTCCGTAAGGGCAATGCTTCGACGAAGGGCCCGCTGCGCCAAGGCCCCCCGCCCCAAAAGGTCCGGGCGCGCAGCAACGTTTTGCACATCAGCTAGTCGGCTCTGGAATTTCAACCGGAAATCGAGCATGATGCGGCTTGGTATTGGCGTTGGATGCTTCGCGCTCCCATGAAATACCGGAGGACGGGACATGGCCATCGCGCTTGTACTCGTTTTGATCGTCGTGGGCTCGGTGTTGTTCCACTTCCTGAGCCCATGGTGGTGGACGCCGATTGCCTCGAACTGGGACTATATCGACCACACCATCATCATCAGCTTCTGGATCACCGGCGTCGTTTTTGCCGCCGTTGTGCTCTTCATGGCGTATTGCGTGTTCCGCTTTCGCCATCGCGAAGGCAATCGCGCGGTATACGAACCGGAGAACAAGCGTCTCGAATGGTGGCTGACGATCGTCACTGCGATCGGCGTCACCGCCTTGCTCGTTCCCGGCCTGTTCGTCTGGAGCCGCTTCGTCAACGTGCCGAGCGATGCGACCGAAATCGAGGTCGTTGCTCAGCAATGGCAGTGGAGCTATCGCCTGCCGGGCAAGGACGGCAAGCTCGGCACTTCGGACACCCGTGAAGTAGCCGCTGAGAACCCGCTAGGCATCGCCCCAAAGGATCCCAACGGCCAGGACGACGTCGTGGTCGAGGCGGCGGACCTGCACTTGCCGGTCGGCAAACCGGTCAAGATGCTGCTGCGTTCGATCGACGTGCTGCATGATTTCTACATCCCGGAATTCCGCGCCAAGATGGACATGATCCCGGGATCGGTCACCTATTTCTGGTTCACTCCAACAAGGACCGGAACCTTCCAGGTCCTGTGCGCCGAGCTCTGCGGCCAGGGACATCCGCTGATGCATGGCATGGTGATGGTCGACACCGAGCAGGATTACCTGACCTGGCTCGGGCAGCAGCAGACTTTTGCGCAACTGTCGGCGCCTCAGCAAACGGGCTCGGCGAACCCGCTGCCAGGAAAGACAATGGCGTCCGCTTTGGACGTCGGGGCAAAAGTCGAAACTGTCGAGGCCCGCTGAACAGGGAGGTGCTCCCATGGTCGACGTCACACCCGCAGATGCCGTTCCCCCCGCCGAAGTCGGGGAAATGGAACTGTACCATCCGCACAGTTGGTGGACGAAATACGTCTTCTCGCAGGACGCCAAGGTCATAGCGATCCAGTATTCGGCAACGGCAACGGCGATCGGCTTTGTAGCGCTGTTCCTGTCCTGGCTGATGCGCCTGCAGCTCGGCTTCCCCGGCACGTTCGATTTCATTACTCCGGAGGCCTACTACCAGTTCATCACCATGCACGGCATGATCATGGTGATCTACCTGCTCACCGCACTCTTCCTCGGCGGCTTCGGCAACTATCTCATCCCGCTGATGGTCGGCGCCCGCGACATGGTCTTCCCCTATGTCAACATGCTGAGCTACTGGGTCTACCTGTTGGCGGTGCTCGTTCTCGTCGCAAGCTTCTTTGCGCCCGGCGGACCGACCGGCGCCGGCTGGACGCTCTACCCGCCGCAGGCGATCATGACCGGCACGCCCGGTGGCCAGGACTGGGGCATCATCCTGATGCTCTCTTCGCTCATCCTGTTCATCATCGGCTTCACCATGGGTGGCTTGAACTATGTTGTGACGGTGCTGCAGGGCCGCACGCGGGGTATGACCTTGATGCGCCTGCCGCTCACCGTATGGGGCATCTTCACCGCCACCGTCATGGCTCTGCTCGCCTTCCCGGCGCTGTTCGTTGCTTGTGTGATGATGCTGCTCGACCGCGCGCTCGGCACCTCCTTCTTCATGCCGGCGATCGTCGAGATGGGCCAACAGTTGCAGCACAGTGGCGGCAGCCCGATCCTGTTTCAGCATCTGTTCTGGTTCTTCGGCCATCCGGAAGTCTACATCGTGGCCCTGCCGGCCTTCGGCATCGTGTCCGACCTCATCAGCACGCACGCACGCAAGAACATCTTCGGCTACCGAATGATGGTCTGGGCGATCATCGCCATCGGCGCGCTGAGCTTCGTGGTCTGGGCGCACCACATGTATGTCAGCGGCATGCACCCTTATTTCGGCTTCTTCTTCGCCACGACGACGTTGATCATAGCCGTTCCGACCGCCATCAAGGTCTATAACTGGGTGCTGACCCTGTGGCGCGGCGACATTCATCTCTCCATACCAATGCTTTTCGCGCTCGCCTTCATCGTCACCTTCGTCAATGGCGGGTTGACGGGGCTGTTCCTCGGCAATGTCGTCGTCGACGTTCCCCTGTCGGACACGATGTTCGTCGTTGCCCATTTCCACATGGTGATGGGTGTCGCCCCGATCCTGGTGATCTTCGGCGCGATCTATCACTGGTATCCGAAGGTCACCGGACGGATGCTGGACGAGGCGCTCGGCCAGTTTCACTTCTGGGTCACCTTCCTCGGCGCCTACCTGATCTTCTTCCCCATGCACTATATCGGCCTGATTGGTGTACCGCGCCGCTACGCCGAACTGACAGACATGACGATCATGACGGAGTCGGCCCATCATCTGAATTCGTTCATCAGCATCATGGCCTTCTTGGTCGGCTTCGCCCAGATGGTGTTCCTGTTCAACCTGATCTGGAGCATCCGTCACGGCCGTGACGCCGGCGGCAATCCGTGGCGGGCAACGACGCTCGAGTGGCAGACGCCGCAGACGCCGCCGGCGCACGGCAATTTCGGCAAGGAGCTGCCGATCGTCTATCGTTGGGCCTATGACTATAGCGTGCCGGGCGCGAAGGAGGATTTCATCCCGCAGAACGTGCCGGGCTCCTTCATCCCATCGAGGGAGCCGGCATGAGCGTCATCCTGGTCTTCCTGCTGGTGATCGCCGGCTTTGCCGGATGGTGGCTCTCGCACCAGCGGCTGACCGCGAAGCCGTGGCTCGAGCAAGGCTTGGCCGGGGACTTCGTCGGCCTCGAGCGATCGGCCCTGCCCACCGCCAAGATCGGCCTCGGTGTCTTCCTCGCGGTCGTCGGGTGTCTGTTTTCGCTGTTCACCAGCGCCTATTTCATGCGCATGGGTCTGCCGGACTGGCGGCCTCTGCCGCTGCCGCGCCTGCTCTGGCTGAACACCGGCGTGCTAGTGCTGAGCAGCGTCGCGCTGCAATGCGCCGTGATCGCGGCGCGCAGAGGCCAGACGGATATGGTCAGGCTCGGTCTTGCGACGGCCGGGCTGACCGCCCTCGCCTTCCTGATCGGCCAACTGATCGCGTGGCGGCAGCTGACCGATGACGGCTACCTGCTGGACTCCAACCCGGCCAACAGCTTCTTCTATCTGATCACCGCCATGCACGGCCTGCACATACTGGGCGGGCTGGTCGGCCTTGGCAGGACGAGCATCGGCGCCTGGACGGGCGCCCGGCCGCAGCGGCTTCGCCTCGGGATCGAGCTCTGCGCGATGTACTGGCATTTCCTGCTTTTCGTCTGGCTCGGCATCTTCGCCGTCCTGGCCGGCTGGGCGGCGACATTCGTGAGCATTTGCCAACGGCTGCTGACCTAGGAGACTGGCGATGACCGAGACGACACTGACGGATAGCAGCCAGTTGGATCGCCCCCAGGGCTGGCGCGGGATTGCCGCCGACTGGGCCTCGGATCAGCGCGCGTTCAAGAACGTGTCCTGGGGCAAGGCCATGATGTGGATCTTCCTGCTCAGCGACACCTTCATCTTCGGCTGCTTCCTGCTCTCCTACATGACCGCCCGCATGTCGACGCGCGTGCCGTGGCCCAACCCAAGCAAGGTCTTCGCGCTGCACATCGGCGGGTCGGAGGTCCCGCTGATCCTGATCGCCATCATGACCTTCGTGCTGATCTCCAGCAGCGGCACCATGGCCATGGCGGTCAATTTCGGCTACCGCCGCGATCGCCGCAAAACCGCGATCCTGATGCTTTTGACCGCCGCGCTCGGCGCAACCTTCGTCGGCATGCAGGCCTTCGAATGGACCAAGCTCATCACCGAAGGAGTGCGGCCCTGGGGCAATCCCTGGGGAGCCGCGCAATTCGGCTCATGCTTTTTCATGATCACCGGCTTCCACGGCACGCACGTCACCATCGGGGTCATCTTCCTGATCATCGTGGCGCGAAAAGTCTGGCGCGGCGATTACGACATCGGGCGTCCAGGGTTTTTCACCAGTCGCCGGGGCCACTACGAGAATGTCGAGATCATGGGACTCTACTGGCACTTCGTCGACCTGGTCTGGGTGTTCATCTTCGCCTTCTTCTATCTTTGGTGAGAGGGTAGGCTTTGTTGAGAGGACGAAATGGCTGAAGCAACCGCAAACGGTCTCGGACAACAGGCACTGCACTCCACCCACGATGCGGCGACCGCCGGCAAGTCGGACACGCATCAGGAACACCCGATCAGGCTCTATCTGGTGGTCTGGGTGTGGCTGTTCATTCTCAGCGCCTGCTCCTATATGGTCGACTATTTCGGCCTGCACGGCTATCTCAGATGGTCGCTGATCCTGATCTTCATGATGCTCAAGGCAGGACTGATCGTGGCCGTCTTCATGCACATGGCCTGGGAACGGTTGGCGATGATGTACGCGATCATCCTGCCGCCGATATTGGTGCTGGTCTTCGTGGCGATGATGGTCTTCGAGGCCGACTATACGCTGCTGACCCGTATCGCGTTTTTCGGGCCAGGCCCCTGACGCGCGGTTCGGATAAACCGCAGCCTAATCAGCCCGAAATGGCCGGTGCCTCGAAACAACCGGCGGTTTGGTTTTTATATGCGTCGTGAACTCAAGCAAAGGACGCGGAAAATGACGATAGCGAACAGACTGAGGAATTTCATAGACGGCAAGGGAATCCCGTACGACACCGTCGCGCACCATCGGACTGCAACCAGCAGGCAGGCCGCCATTGCCGCCCACGTGCCCGGCAGCATGATGGCCAAGTCCGTGGTCGTTCACCACGAACTCGGCTATGCGCTGGCCGTGGTCCCAAGCACCCACAGGATCGAACTCGCCAAGCTCCAGGACGTCATGGACAAGCGCCTCGGGCTCGCTTCCGAAGACGAGGTGGTCTCGCTCTTCGATGATTGCGATATCGGCGCCGTGCCGCCGATCGGCGCGGCCTATGACGTGCCGGTCATTTTGGACGAAAGCCTCGGCGACGCCGCCGATATCTACTTCGAGGGCGGCGACCACAAGACCCTTGTGCATGTCAGCGGCAAGGATTTCCGCGACCTGACCACAGGAGCGCGTCGGGCACGCTTCAGCCACCCGGCCCTGTGAGAGCACCGGCACTCCAGCCCGTGCTCGACAGGGTCTACGAGTTCGCCGGTCTTGGGGCGGCGGCCGGCGCTTCCACGACCTTACGATACACGTGCCAGGTGGCATGGCCGAGGACTGGCAGCACAACCGCCAGCCCCGCGAACACCGGCAGTGAGCCGACGATCAGCCCAACGGCGACGATCAGTCCCCAGACGGCCATTACGATGGGGTTCGCCAGCACTACGCGTACGGAAGTGTGAATGGCTTCGTAGGCGCCGACATCGCGATCAAGCAGCAGCGGAAAAGCCACCACGGTGGTGCACAACACAACCACGGCGAAGACGAATCCGATGGCGTGACCCAGCACGATCAGGGTCCAACCGCGCCCGGTGGCGAATATGTCAGCGATGAAACTGGACAGCGATGCCGGGGGCGCGGGACCGAACAGCTGCTCGTAGAAGATTTTGGCGGTCAAAAGCCACGCGATGAAGATCGCGAACAGCATGATCCCGACCGCGGCGATGGCCGGCAGCGCCGGGGAGTTCCTGACCTCGAAGGCATGGCGCCAGGATGCATCGAGCCCGGCTTCCCGTCTGCGGCTGATCTCGTAAAGACCGATCGCCGCGAATGGGCCGATCAGCGCAAAACCGGACACCAGCGGAAACAGCAGTGGCAGCGCGTTCGCTCCCGATGTCCAGGTAGCAAGCACCACGCCGACGAGCGGATAGATCATGCACAGAAACACGATATGCGAGGGTTTCACCATGAAATCGTCGACACCGCGCCTGAGCGCGTCGAAAAGATCGGAAAGGCCGATCTTTCTCACTCTGGTATGCTCGAGCGTTTCGCTAGCGCCTGCAATGACGTGAAAGCTTGCCATGACCATTCCTCCAGACCAGGGTCCGGCAAGGTCGCGGATTCGCGGTGCTACCGCTCTGCATGGTTGGCCACGCAAAACCGCGACCTGCACCGGCAGCCAACATACTCCATTGCGCCCGATTTGTCTCTTTTCATTGGAACGAGGGTGCGGTGGCCGGCCAGAGCTCCACGCTGGTTCGAGAGGTTTTTTTGCGGTATTCTTATACAACTACAACGCAGTGCCTCCGGTACGCGCAAAGGAGGCTGGATCACTTTGATTGGCCCGTGATCCTTTCCCGATTTCGGGGTCATGCGCCTGGTCGAAGGCGAACGTCATGGACACGCGAACGCTTCTCATACTCGGCCTTGGCATAGCCATTCTGTTGGTGCTGGGATTCTTTGCGCTGCCTGCATGACAGGGCCGGCGGCGGCATTCCAGCAGCGTCATGCCGGCCGCCCTCGGTCGGAGCGAGCCGGCGCCACCGACGGGCCTGGAAGGGCCCGCTTACTTCGAAAACTGTTTCAGGTAAGCAATGACGTTGGCTACGTCCTGATCGTTCTTGAGGCCGGGAAACACCATCTTCGTCCCTTTGATCATGCCCCTGGGGTCTTGAAGATACTTCGTCAGCGTGGGCTCATCCCATTTGATGCCGGATTTTCCGGCCTCGATCATAGCAGGGGAAAAGGTGAAACCGGGATGCGTGCCCGCCGTGCGCCCGATGACGCCGTGCAGAGACGGGCCGACCTTGTTCTGGTCCTGGTCTGCAATGTGGCAGACCTTGCACTTGGTGAAGACCTTCTCGCCTGCGGCTGCATCCTGCGCCCGCGAAGGGCTTGCAATGAAGATCGTGGCCGCCGAGGCGATGAAAAGTGCGATTGCGCGCATGGCATTCCTCCCTGATCGATCGTCATCTGCGCCGGACGATCCGCACCACGCCAGCTGCGCTGGGGCGGCCTGCACGGTACAGCGGAATATCCGTGGTCCCACCAATGGAATTGCGGCATCTACATACCACAGTATCAAGCCAATGGGTAGAAACGGCAATTTGTGCAAAGGTGCACGTCGCCCAAGCTCCGCAGCGGTTCTGGCAGAACGACATGCATCAAAACACGGACCTAAAGCGCGTCGCCTGAGTCCGGCTCCTCGCGACGCGTTTTAGGCCGTGTGCTGAGAGTCACGGCGGATCGGTATTGCAGCTTGCAGCCATCTGTCCGATCGCCTCGGACAGTCCGGCGAGTTCGAAATCGGCCTCGCCGCGTCCCGACAGCAGGCCGAAGCGCCATGACAGCAACAGCCGGCTCGCCGAAACCAGCCGCTTGATGCCATCGGCTCCGTCCCTGACCAGCATTTTACCGCGTGGGCCGACAGACCAGCTTTCATCGAACTTGCCGCCGCCATCGACCATGACCGACATGGTGATCTTGCGGCTGGCGGAGACTGAATCGTTGAGTTGCAGCCATTCGCTCCAACGCGGTTCGCCGTCCGGTCGACAGGCCAGCGTCAGCACCGGACTGTAGCCCAGCGCGCCGCCGCCGGTGATCAGCTTGTTGGTGGCGTATAGCGACGCAGTGACCTGGCCGTCGTTGCCCGCGTCGACGCGCCAGTTGCCGAGATCGGGTCCGGCCTCTGCCACACCGGCCGCGGCAAGCAAGAGCGCCGCGGTAACGACCACGCCCCTCATCGTGAATGCCACACCCACCGACGCCTCCAAACGACCCTGCGCAATGTGATATCGAGCAGATAATCATCAATGTTCGGTATCGCCAGCAGCGTGCATTCATCTGAAGCGGGTGGTGTTGCCCCGCAGCAACAACAGAGAACATGAACGAAAAAGGCCGCCTCGTGGGCGGCCTTTCGAAATCAGCTTATCGCCGGTTTTACTCGGCGTGCTTGGCGGCCTTCTTCTTCGGCGCGGCCTTCTTCTTGGGCTCTTCCGCCTCACCGGCTGCTTCGCCGGCCTTGGCCTCGGCTTTCTTGGAGGAAGCCTTCTTCGCCGGCTTCGCCTTGCTGGCGCTCTCGGCCTCCTCGTCGTCCGCCATCAGCTCTTCCTTGCTGACCTTCACGTCCTCGACCGAAATCTGGCCCAGCAAATAGTCGACGACCTTTTCCTCGAACATCGGCGCGCGGAGCGAATTAATCGCCTCGGGGTTGCTGCGGTAGAACTCGAAAGCTTCCTGCTGCTGGTTGGCCGGGAAGCGGCGAACCTGCTCGAACAGGCCGCGCTGCAGTTCATCGTCCGACACGGTGACCCCGGCCTTCTCGCCGATCTCGGCAAGAACCAAGCCGAGACGCACGCGACGTTCGGCCAGCCGCATATATTCGGCGCGCGCCTCTTCCTCCGTCGTTTCTTCGTCGGCAAAGGTACGGCCGGCGGCTTCGAGGTCGCGGTTGACCTGCGCCCAGATGTTGTTGAACTCGGCCTCGACGAGCTTCGACGGTGCCTCGAAGGAATAGGCGGCATCGAGCTGGTCGAGCAGCTGGCGCTTCACCTTCTGGCGGGTCATGGAACCGAACTGGTTCTCGATCTGGCCGCGCACGATCTCGCGCAGGCGCTCCAGCGATTCCAGGCCAAGGTTCTTGGCCGTCTCGTCATTGATCTCGAGCGCGCCGGGCTTGGCCACTTCCTTGACGGTGACGTCGAAGGTGGCTTCCTTGCCGGCCAGATGCGCTGCCTGGTAGTTCTCCGGGAAGGTCACCGTGACCTGCTTCTCATCGCCCGCCTTGGTGCCGACCAGTTGGTCCTCGAAGCCCGGGATGAACTCTTTCGAGCCCAGCACCAGCGGCTGGTCGGTGCCGGCGCCGCCGGCGAACGCCTCGCCGCCGATCTTGCCGACATAATCGATGCTCACGCGATCGCCTTCGGCGGCCTTGCCCTCCTTGGGCTCGTAGCTGCGAGCCGATTCAGCGACCCGCTTCACCTGGTCGTCGACCTCCGATTCCGGCACGTCGTAAACCTGGCGCGTCACCTTGATGTCGGAGAAATCCTTGACCTCGATGGCCGGGATGACCTCGTAATTGAGGCGGAACTCGAAGTCGGCGCCGCCGGCCAGGATCTTCTCCGCCTCCTTCTCGTCCTCGGTCATGATGACTTCAGGCTGCATGGCGGCCTTTTCGCCGCGGCCCGAGATGATCGAGCGGGTCGAGTCGTTGAGGATCTCGTTGACCACCTCGGCCATGAACGACTTGCCGTACATCTTGCGCAGGTGCTGCACCGGCACCTTGCCCGGGCGGAAACCGTTGATCCGCACCTTGCCGCGGGCGTCGTTCAGCCGCGCCATCAGCTTGGCTTCCATGTCACCGGCCGGCACGGTGATCTTGATCTCGCGCTTGAGACCGGAGTTGAGCGTTTCGGTGACCTGCATCCTAAAACCTTTGTTTTCACCAACGAGGCTGCCAAACGGTCCTTAGCCGTTTACAGCCTGCCGGTATATTCTTGCCGGAAATGGCTTTGGTACGGAACCTGGTGATTTGACCGCCAATGCGGCTCAAACTCTCCTGAACTGCGCTTCCAAAATGTGAAGAAGTCTTTGTTTTTCCTACTTCTTCTTACATTCGGCAGAAGCGGATAGTCGCGTCCCGTCACATTCGACACGCCTTTTGTCACAGGCTAGGCTAATTTTCAACCATCTTCGCGATTACGAGAATGACGGTGACTTGGACCCCGACGTTGACAGAATGATGGCTACATGGGATTGCCGGGGAACGCGGATGTGGCGGAATTGGTAGACGCCCTGGATTTAGGTTCCAGTGCCGAAAGGCGTGGGGGTTCGAGTCCCTTCATCCGCACCACCCTTCGCCTGGCGAGCTTCGGGTGGTACGCCACCCTATGGTCGTCAGAGCGAAGCTGTCCTCCGAACCTTTGGCAGGAAGCACCGGAGCCATCAACTCCTGGCGGCGCACGCAGGGCTCGAGCAGACAATCCGCTTTTTCGTGTGCAATTCCCTTGAAATAGCGCGTCAACAGGTTCTTAGTCGCAGCAACAGGCAGGTTGGGGCTCTGTCAGGTTGTGCGCCTAGTTTCTCTGGTTCTGGCGGTTGGGTCGGCTGTCGCGGCAGCGACATGTCACGTTGAGGCCTTGGAGTACACTTCGGTTTCCTCTCCGGGCCAGCAGCCAATGCTTCTTGTATCCGGTGAGTTTGGCGCCAATGAACCCCTGAACGCCTTCAGCAACGCGGTTGCGAGCAGCAGGGCCAGGATGATCGTATTCAACTCCCGCGGCGGCAACGTCGGCAGTGCGATTCGCTTGGGGCGACTGATCCGCGCGGCGGGGTTGGATACTTTTCAGCTTCGCCAATTGCAGTGCGCTTCAGCCTGCTCACTGGCCTTCCTGGGCGGCGTCCACCGCGTTGCCGAACCAGGTTCCATCGGCGTTCATCGGCCGTCCCTCAAACCGGCCGACGGGATGTCAAATGAAGACGCGGAGGCCCGTTTCCAGTTCGGCACGGCCGCAATCATATCCTATGTGGTCGAGATGGGAGCGGATCCCAAGCTGATGGAATTGGCTTCGAGCTATGACAAGCATGACATACGGTACCTATCGGCCAGCGAAATGGCAGAGTTGCGTGTGACCAATGCCGCAGCGAACCAGCCGCAAGCGGATGCATTGCAGGTATCAACGACGCCGGATCCTGCGTCCGTGTCCGCTCCTGCGCCCGACGCCAGGCAACAGCCGGAAAGCGTTGCGGTCGCCTTCGTCAGGGATCTCATCGAGCATCATGGCGATAACAACGATTTCGCTCTTGCTCAGGCTCGGGCGTCCTACGCTCCCACGGTCGACTATCATGGCAAGTTGACGAACCTAAGTTCGATCATTGAGGACAAGAGGAGCTATTACCAGCGATGGCCTGAACGCGGATACAACGTCCGCAATGACAGCATTGCGGTCAGCTGCGCCAACGATCGCTGCAACGTCTCAGGCATCTACGACTGGATTGTGCGCAGCCCCTCGACACACAAGCAGGAGAAAGGCGTAGCGGACTTCAGCTATACGATATCGATCGGTCCCTATCCCAAAATCATCGCCGAGACGGGCGATGTCCGGCCATAACCAGGACCGTCGTTAACCCGGACCGTCGCGCTGACGCCCAGGCCCGAACACACTAATAAAGCGGCTCCTCGAACAGCGTCTTGTCGCCGTCCATGAGCGCCTTGATCTGCGCCTTGCCATCGGCGGAGAGCGCCAGCTTGACGCCGAACGGCCGCACGCGCATGTCGTTCTGGATCGCCATCCCCTTGCCCTCCGGCAGGTAGAAACGCTCGATCCCGTATTCCGGCGTGATCGTCATCTCGGGTGAGCGCAGATCCCAGCCATCCGCTACATGCCCGACAATGTCGGCCTCATCGGAAGCGGCAGGCGCCGGCGCCTGATCGAACCATGCCGCGCTCGGCTGCCAGTAGCCGTCCACAGCCTTCTTCAACCTGACGACGATCTCGGAGTCGTTGCTGGTGAACTTGCCCGGCGGAATGTTGGCGATAAGCTTCACCGGGATGCGCGAGATGTCATAGCCAAGCGAGATATAATCGCCGCGCAGAAGATCGCGCGGGTCAACGGGCTCAACCTTGAGCAGGACCTCCTTGCCGTTGCGCAGGATCGCCGCGCGTCCGGCGATGATCCAGCCCAGCAAGCCGATTTGGACAAGCGCCGTCACCAGCGCCGCGATGATCAGTCTTTTGCCGCTCATGCCGCTGCTCCTCCGGCGGGCGTCTTCATTCGTTTTTCAACGCGGATGATGACCAGCGCCAGTATTCCCAGCAGCACGGCCGCGGACAGGAAGAAGCCCGCCGTGTCGAGCATCGACTGCAACATCACCACATAGATAATGGCGAGCTCGAAGGCAAAGCCGGCATACGCCACCCAGCGCAAGCCTCTGCTTTCACGGCCGCCGAGCATGATCGCCGCGACGATGCCGGCAAGCGCGGCTGCCGAGGCAATGGCAAAGCCGCTGTTGTAGCTCGCCTCATCGGCCAGTTCGAACTGGACCATTGCGAGGCCGGCAAGAAAGCCGATGAGCGCATGCAATGGCAGCCTGCCGCCGAGTTGCACGACGCTGTCGACGGGTTCGGCGACAAAGATCGCTGCCGCGAACAGCAGCATCGAGACGAGCACGAGCGGAATCGCGACCTGGAGCGTGTTGTGGTCGATCGCCAGCAGCAGGAGATAGAATACGATCGAAAGGATGATGACGTGCCGCGCCGCCTGGCTGCGTGTCCAGAATGAGATGGCGAACAGCACCAGCACGATAGCGGCGAAGAGATGCGGGAACTCGGCACGGCGGAAAAATCCTCCCCATTTAAGGAACAGCCAGGCATCGGCGATGCCGACGGAGGCGACGGTGAGCGGGTTCGAGCGCAATGCGACCGCCGCCAGCGCCGTGCCGGCGCACCACGTCAGCAATGCCGAAGCCTCGTCGCCCGACAGATGATACATCTGACCGATCAGCGCGATTGACCCGCCAAAGGCCGCGGCGGCGATGATCCATAGCGCCTCACCGATCGCCGCATGGTCGCGTGTCTTCAGAACGGCGCCAGCGACATAACCGCCGAGGATGACAGCAAACAGCGCCGTCACGCGCGCCAGGCGCGGAATGGCTTCCCAGTTGGCGGCGACGAAGATCAGGATCGCGGCACCGAACAGTAACGCCGCCATCATCGCCAGGATAGAGCCGAAGCTCAGCGAGGCGCGATCGTTGGCGGCAACGTCACGCGTTAATGCGTCCGCCGTCGGCGCGTCGATCAGGCCCGCCGCCCGCCAGCGGGCGATATCGGCCCTCACCTTCGTCGCATAGCCCGCCATCCGTTCCCCCCGAGCTTTGGCCATTTTACAACCGCGCGCCGCAAATCGTTGACGCAACGGCATTTTCCGATTCGGTCTTGCTTATGGCGCAAGCGTGAATCGCCGTTAATGTTGCATTGCACAATTTGCATTGCTGCCATGCACCAATGGCACTTTTAAACCGATATGACCCCGCCTATTTTCCGTTCGTACACAAACGGAATGATCCGAACCAAAGACGAAACGAGCACTACCATGAACCTGATCCGCAACTACCGCAACTGGCGCCGCTACCGGGACACCGTTTCCGAGCTGAGCCGCCTGTCGAACCGTGAACTGACCGACCTCGGCATCAGCCGCAGCGACATTCACTACGTCGCTCGCAAGGCGGTCTAATCCGCTTCGGACCGCGAATGGTCCGAACCAGTTTTTGAGAAGAGCAAGACAATGAACCTGATCCGCAGCTACCGTAACTGGCGCGTTTATCGCGAGACGGTTTCTGAGCTGGGTCGGCTTTCGAACCGCCAGCTCAATGATCTCGGCATCGTTCGCGACGAGATCAAGATGATCGCCCGCAAGGCGGTTTGACAAGGAATCTCGCCAGGGTCGACCTCCTCCCCGACCCTGACGGATACGGTCAGCCTTTACCTCCTCCCGAAGGTTGACCACCGAAACGGCGCCCGCCGGACCTCCTCCCCCGGCGGGCGTTGTTCTCCGAAAGGATCCGCCCCTTCAATTGGCGGAAGGAATTTCGTCAAAGCCGACCTCCTCCCCGGCAATGACGAATATGGTCGATCTTCACCTCCTCCCGAGGATCGACCCCCAAAACGACACCCGCCGGACCTCCTCCCCCGGCGGGTGTTGTTGTTTTGGAGGTAGTCGGCCCGTCGAAGCCGGCAATTGCATTCGCCGCGCCAAGCGACTATCTCGGCGCTCATGAGCAAAGATCCCGTTCACGTCATCGGCGGCGGCCTCGCCGGCTCCGAAGCCGCATGGCAGATCGCAGAAGCCGGCGTGCCGGTCGTGCTGCACGAGATGCGCCCGGTGCGCGGCACCGACGCGCACAAGACCGACGGGCTCGCCGAGCTCGTCTGCTCCAACTCGTTCCGCTCGGACGACGCCGAGACCAATGCAGTTGGCTTGCTCCATGCCGAAATGCGGCTCGCCGGCTCGCTGATCATGAGCGCCGGCGACGCGCACCAAGTCCCGGCCGGCGGCGCTTTAGCCGTCGACCGCGACGCTTTTTCCGAGGCAGTAACCGCAAAAATCGAAGCGCATCCGCTGATTGCCATCCAGCGCGAGGAAGTGTCTGGACTTCCGCCGGCGGATTGGGACCAGGCGATCATCGCCACCGGTCCGCTGACCGCGCCTTCGCTTGCGCAGTCGATTGCCGAAGCAACCGGCGCCGATGCGCTCGCCTTTTTCGACGCCATCGCGCCGATCGTGCATTTCGACACCATCGACATGAACACCTGCTGGTACCAGTCGCGCTACGACAAAGTTGGCCCCGGCGGCACCGGCAAGGACTACATCAACTGCCCGATGGACAAGGAGCAATATCTCGCCTTCGTGGCGGCGTTGCTGGACGGCCAAAAAACCGAGTTCAAGCAGTGGGAAGGCACGCCCTATTTCGACGGCTGCCTGCCGATCGAGGTGATGGCCGAGCGCGGCGTCGAGACGCTGCGCTACGGGCCGATGAAGCCGATGGGGCTGACCAACGTCCACAATCCGTCGGTCAAAGCCTATGCAGTGGTGCAGCTTCGCCAGGACAATGCGCTGGGCACGCTCTACAACATGGTCGGTTTCCAGACCAAGCTGAAGCATGCCGAGCAGGTCCGCATCTTCCGCACCATTCCCGGACTGGAGAATGCCGAATTCGCCCGCCTCGGCGGCCTGCACCGCAACACTTATATCAACTCGCCGACGCTGCTCGATCCGTCGCTGCAGCTGAAGTCGCGCCCCGGCCTGCGTTTTGCCGGCCAGATCACCGGTTGCGAAGGCTATGTCGAAAGCGCCGCGATCGGCCTGCTCGCCGGCCGCTTCGCCGCGGCCGAACGGCTCGGCCGGGCGGCCTCACTGCCGCCGTCGACCACGGCCTTCGGCGCGCTGCTCAACCATATTACCGGAGGCCACATCGTCTCCGACGACGAGCCGGGCAAGCGCTCCTTCCAGCCGATGAACGTCAATTTCGGCCTGTTCCCGCCGGTCGAGGCTCCAAAGTCTGAAGGCAAGCGCCTGCGCGGCAAGGACAAGACCGTTGCCAAGCGCCGCGCGATCACGGCGCGCGCATTGGCCGATTGTCGCGTGTGGCTGGGCCTGCCTTCGCAGGCGCAGGCAGCGGAATAGCTACTCCGCCGGCTCGGCACTCGCCGCCGGCAATCCCGGCTTTCCTGCTTCGGACGGATTCCTCCGCACATAGGCCGCCTTCAACGTCTCCGACGTATCGCGCGAGCCGTCATGGCTCCAGCCTGGCGGCCGGATCAGATAGCTGAGACGCTGGCCGAGCGTCAGTCCCGGCATCATCGCATCCTTGAACATGCCGATCCATTCATGGAAGGCGACCTTCAGCGGGTTGAAGGTGCCGATGTTCTTGACAATGCCGTAGCGCGGCCGGTCCTCGTCCAGTTCCGCGACGAAAGTGCCGAACATGCGGTCCCAGATGATCAGCGTGCCGGCATAGTTGGCGTCCAGATAGCGCGGATTGGTGGCGTGGTGGACGCGGTGGTGCGAGGGCGTGTTGAAGACGAATTCGAACCAGCCCCACATCTTGCCGATCGTTTCGGTGTGGATCCAGAACTGCCAGACGAGGTTGAAGCCGAAGACGAAGGCAATGACGGCCGGATGGAAGCCGAGCAGCACCAGCGGCGCCTGCAGCACGAACATGAAGGTGAAGAGGCCGGTCCAGCTTTGCCGGAGCGCCGTCGAGAGATTGTAATGCTGGCTGGAATGATGGTTGACGTGCTCGGCCCAAACCCAGCGCACCCGATGCGCGATGCGGTGGTAGACATAGTAACGCAAATCATCGAGCAGGAAGGCGGCGACAAACACCCAGATCGATAGGCCGAGATTGCAGAAACGGAACTGCCAAAGCCACAGCAGCGCCCAGTAGGATACGACACCGAGCAGCAGGCCGGCGACGACATTGCCCGTCCCCATCATCAGGCTGGCCAACGTGTCGCGCGTCTCGAACGATCCCTTGGCGCGGCCGGTGCGTGCCAGCCAGAGCTCGATCAGGATCGCCGTGACGAAGAACGGGATGGCAAGCTGGGTGACCTGCGGGAAATTGTAATCGTCCATCACGCCGCCTCTCGGATCTGATCGTGCCTCAGCAGCACCGCCCCCACGCTCAGCGCGTCTGCCTCGTCGGCGAAGGCAAACCGCCCGCCTTTCCAGGTGAAATCATCCATTTTCAGCGACAAGACATTACCTTCCCGCACCAGGGCGAGCACATCCCGCGGCGTGACGATGCGGGTTAGGAAACAGTCGCCGATGCTCTGGACGATGCCGCAGCGCTGCGGGTCGAGTTCCAGAATGGCGGCTTGCCTGTCGGATGTCAGCCTGACCGCCCCAGGCTTTTCGTCTGGAAAGTCTTCGGCAAAACGTGCGAGCGCGTGTTCAGCCCCGGCAAGCGTCGCGGTCGTCGTACCGCCGGTGAAATGCACGGCCGCCACCGACAGCGCGATGCCGAACACGACAAGGA
>NZ_RZSF01000380.1:0-5799 GCF_004023325.1 Mesorhizobium sp. M1A.F.Ca.ET.072.01.1.1
CATATGGTATGGTACAAGATCGGCAGCGCCGACGAGCCGCCCGGCAAATCCGGCATCGCGCATTTCTTTGAGCATCTGATGTTCAAGGCTACGAGCAACCACGCAGCCGGCGAGTTCGACCGCGCCGTGGCCGACATCGGCGGCTCGAACAACGCCTTCACCTCCTACGACTACACCGTCTTCCATGAGACGGTGCCGCCTTCGGCGCTCGAGGAGATGATGGGGTTCGAGGCCGACCGCATGCGCAACCTCGTCCTCACCGACGATGTCATCAAGACCGAGCGCGACGTTATCCTGGAAGAGCGCCGCTCGCGCATCGACAACGATCCGCAGGCAGTGCTGGACGAGGAGGTCGACGCGACGCTCTGGCAGAACCAGCCCTACCGCATTCCGGTGATCGGCTGGATGCAGGAGATGGAGCAATTGAACCGCGAGGATGCCAAGGCGTTCTACGACACCTACTACCGGCCGAACAACGCCGTGGTGATCGTCGCCGGCGACGTCGATCCGGACGCGGTGAAGGCAATGGCCGAAAGGACTTACGGAAAGGTGGCGCGCGGGCCGGACCTGCGGCCGCGCATCCGCCCGGTCGAGCCGGAGCAGAACACCAAGCGCACCGTGACGCTGACCGATGCGCGCGTCTCGGTGCCGAGCTTTTCCACGCAATGGGTAGTCCCGTCCTATCACACCGCCAAGCCCGGCGAGGCGGAGGCGCTCGATCTCCTGGCCGAAATCCTGGGCGGCGACAACCGCAGCCGCCTCTACCAGCAGCTGGTGGTGAAGCAGGGCATCGCCTCCGGGACCGGCGCGTTCTTTCAGGGCACCATGCTCGACGCCACCAACTTCACCGTCTATGGCTCGCCGCGCGGCGACGCCAAGCTTTCCGATGTCGAAGCGGCGGTCGATGCCGAGGTCGCGCGCATTGCCAAGGACGGCGTGACCGGTGACGAGCTGGAGCGGGCCAAGACCCGCTATGTCCGTTCGATGGTCTTTGCTCGCGACAAGCAGGACGACATGGCCAATATGTACGGCTCGACGCTCGCCACCGGCGGCAACGTGAAGGATGTCGAGGAATGGCCCGACCGCATCCGGAAGGTCACTGCCGCAGAGGTCAAGGCCGCGGCCGCCCGCTACCTGGTGCTCGACCGCTCGACGACCGGCTATCTCCTGCCGCAACAACAGGCGGGGAATTGATGATGAGCATGGGACGCGGACGAATGGGCGCTTCTTCCCTTCTCCCCTTGTGGGGTCCGAAGGACGGGGCGAGACCCGTGGCTCGCCCCCTGGACGCGAAGCGGCCGGATGAGGGGCGCCCCAGCTGGGCGATATGCTCCTCCGTCTCGGCGCTGTGCGCCGATCCACCTTCTCCCACAAGGGGAGAAGGGGGGGTCTACCGTATCGTCGCAACCCTCTGCTTTGCCCTATTCTTCCTGCTCTTGCCGGCGCTGGCCGCCCACGCGGAGATGAACATCCAGGAGGTGAAGTCGAAGAAAGGCATCACCGCCTGGCTGGTCGAAGACCATTCGATCCCGCTGGTTGCCATCCGCTTCGTCTTCGACGGCGGCACCGCGCAGGACCCCGCCGGCAAGGAAGGTCTGGTCAATCTGATGAGCGGCCTTTTCGACGAGGGCGCCGGCGACCTCGACAGCGAGGCCTTCCAGTCGAAGCTGGACGATGCCGGGGCCGAGATCAGTTTTCAGGCGGCACGCGACGGCCTTTATGGCTCGATGCGCATGCTGTCCGACCAGAAGGACGAGGCGTTCGGCCTGCTGAAGCTGGCGGTGAACAGCCCGCGCTTCGACCAGGCGCCGATCGACCGCATCCGCGCCCAGATGCTCTCGGGCATTCTCGCCAACGAGCGCGACCCCAACACGATCGCCCAGCAGCGCTGGCTGCGCGCGATCTATGGCAAGCATCCCTATGCGCGGCCGGATGAGGGGACGAAGGAGAGCCTTGCCACCATAACGGCCGCCGACCTCAAGGCCTTTCGCAAAGCGAGTTTCGCGCGCGCCGGCCTGCATGTGGCGGTGGTGGGCGACATCGACGCCGCCACGCTCTCCGGCAAGCTGGACGAGGTGTTCGGCGACCTGCCGCAGACGCAGACGCTGGCCCAGGTGGCGGACGTGTCGCTGAAGCTCGGCCAGCAGCTGGAAGTGAACTACGATCTGCCGCAGACCTCGCTGCAGCTTGCCTGGCCTGGCGTCAAACGGAGCGATCCCGATTTTTACGCCGCGGTGCTGATGAACGAGATCCTCGGCGGCTCGACTTTCACGTCGCGGCTTTACGAGGAGGTGCGCGAGAAGCGCGGCCTTGCCTATAGCGTCAGCTCCGATCTCGTCGATCACGAGCATTCCAACGCGCTGCTGGTCACGACGGCGACGCGTTCCGACCGCGCCGCCGAGACGCTCGCCATTGTGCGTCAGGTGGTGAAGGAGATGGCCGAGAACGGCCCGACCGAGGAGGAGCTCGCGGCGAACAAGAAATACATGATCGGCGCCTACGCCATCAATAATCTCGACTCCTCCAGTTCCATTGCCGCGACGCTGGTCGAGCTGCAGCTCGACGATCTCGGCATCGACTACATCAAGCGCCGCGCCGCGCTGATCAATGCGGTGACGCTTGCAGACGTCAAGGCGGCGGCAAGGAAGCTTCTGTCGGCCGACCCGGCGATAATGGTGATCGGACCGCCGCTGGTGCAGGTGGCGGGAGCCCGCAAGGGATGAGCCCGACCTTCGCGGTTGCCTTCGGCGGCGGCGGCGCGCGCGGGCTGGCGCATATTCACGCCATCGAGGCGTTGGACGAGCTAGGGATCAAACCGGTGGCGATCGCCGGCTCCTCGATCGGCGCCATCATGGGCGCCGGCATGGCCGCCGGAATGCGAGGGGCGGAGATCCATGAATACAGCCGCTTGATCCTCGGCAGCCGCGCCGAGGTGGCCGCGCGCATGTGGCGCTCGCGGCCGGGCACGATCGCCGAGGCCATGCAGGGCGGCATCCGCGTCGGCCAGTTCAATATCGAGCGCATCCTGAAGGCCTTCCTGCCTGACGCCATTCCGGCGACCTTCGAAGAGCTGAAGATTCCGCTCAAGGTGACGGCGACCGACTATTTCGGCCACAAGCTCGCGGTGTTCTCGCAGGGCGATTTGCAATCGGCGCTGGCCGCCTCGGCAGCCATTCCGGCGGTGTTCCGCCCGGTGACGCGCGACGACCGCTTGCTGATCGACGGCGGCATCTACAACCCGGTGCCCTTCGACCTCGTCGAGAAGGATGCCGACATCATCATCGCCATCGACGTGGTCGGGGCGCCGAGCGACGTCGAACGCAAGCATCCGACCACGGTCGACCTGATGTATGGCGCCACGCAGCTGATGATGCAGTCGATCATCGCCAACAAGCTGCGGCAGCATCCGCCGGATATTCTTATCCGCCCGGCCGTCTCGAAATACCGCGTCCTCGATTTCCTGAAGATCGAGGCGCTGATGGCCGACACTGTCGAGATCAAGGACGAGCTGAAGCGCG
The DNA here is from genome assembly GCF_004023325.1 of Mesorhizobium sp. M1A.F.Ca.ET.072.01.1.1. Classification (NCBI taxonomy): domain Bacteria; kingdom Pseudomonadati; phylum Pseudomonadota; class Alphaproteobacteria; order Hyphomicrobiales; family Phyllobacteriaceae; genus Mesorhizobium; species Mesorhizobium sp. M1A.F.Ca.ET.072.01.1.1. The sequence goes on from NZ_RZSF01000380.1 coordinate 3,519, forward strand.
CCGTCGAGAAGGCGGTCGCCGAGCGCGGCGGCAAGCTCGGCAAGGCGGTGTGAGCGGTGGGACAGGCCTGATCCGCTACGTGGAAGACGAATTTCTATTTGCCCGTGCGATGCAGTTTTATCCACCCTGTGCGTACAAGTACGCATTTTGTCATTAACTCTTCTTCGAATTCGACATTGACGCGCGCTGCGGTAGAGTTAATAATATCCTAATATATAGGGTAGCGCGAATTACCTCCCGACCGGCAACAACGAGTACGGCGCTACTGGGGTAGGGGAAAAGCAACGCGGCGATCATCGCCGTCGTAGCCATCACCATCGAGCCTCCACCTGTCTGTGAACCGCTTTTGGGCTGGCCGTTCACGGGCCGGACCGTCGGGTTGCGCCTGGTTGCATGGCACTCTGATCCTTTCCTCTCCCCGTCAGACTGGGCGCCGATGCATTCGGCATGGGGTAGTCAGCCGTCTCCGACGGCCAACGAGCAGGCGCGGAGCGTGTCTGCCAGGGGGATGAAAGATGGCCACAACCGTTGGCACGAGCAGCAACGACAATCTGGTTGGCGGCAGCGGAGATGACATTCTGTCCGGCGGCGCCGGAAGCGACCGGCTGAATGGCGGATCTGGTGCGGACACGCTGGATGGAGGCTCGGGCTTCGATACAGTCTTGGGCGGCTCCGGCGCGGATACGCTCATCTATCGAGCTTGGGAAAATCAGTACAAGATTGGCGGCCAGGTTTACGGCACGGGCACAACGACCGGGCAAACGACCTTTTCCGGCTACGACGTCTATGACGGCGGCAACGGAAGCGCTGCCAAAGGCACCGCCGAGATCGATGCGCTTTTCATCTATTTAAGCAACGACCAGCTCAACAACACCTCGTTTATGGCGACGCTTAACAACGAGATTGCTCAGTTTCGCGCTTTTATCAGCGCAAATACGAACGCCAATACCGGCCAGGCGGGTCAGGCAGAATTCACCTTCACCAGCATCAATTTGAAAGTCTCCGCGATCGAGCAGGTTTTCGTCGCCCGTGACCCAGGCTCACCTGTCGGAGTTAACGACACCAACGCCGCGGATCCGGTGCGCGAGGCCGGTGTTGGCCCGGGAAATGCACCTGTAGCGGGCGATCCTACAGCCGCGGGCAACGTGCTTTCCAACGATACGGATTCGGACGACGGCCAGGCGTCTCTCGTCGTGTCGGCGGTCCGAACGGGCGCAGAATCCGGATCTGGAAATGCGGGCACCGTCGGATCTCCGTTGGTGGGCACCTATGGCTCGCTGGTTCTGAACGCGAATGGAACCTACACCTACACGCTCAACGACGGTGATGTGGACACCAACGCGCTGGCGAACGGCGCCACGGTCACCGATGTGTTTACCTACACGGTTCGTGACCCTCACGGGCTGACGGATACCGCGCAATTGACCATCACCATCACCGGCACCAACGATGCGCCGGTTGCGGTCGCTGATACGAATGCCGGGGATGCCGTCAGCGAGTCCGGCGTCAATCCGGGGAATACTCCTTTCGCCGGCGATCCGGCCGCTATCGGCAACGTGCTAGCCAACGACACCGATGTTGACACCGGCGACAGCAAGGCCGTGTCGGCTGTCAACGGCCTAGCCAGCAATGTCGGCACGGCGGTGGTTGGAACCTACGGCTCGGTCACAATCGGAGCCAATGGCAGCTACACCTATACACTCAACAATGTCGATACCGAGACCAATGCGCTGGCGCAGGGCGCCACCGCAACTGATGTCTTCACCTACACCGTCAAGGATGCCAACGGGGCAACATCCTCGACCAACCTGACCATCACCATCACCGGCACCAACGACGCGCCGGTTGCGGTCGCCGACGCCAATGGCGTGAAGGAGGACACCGCGCCCAATCCGGTCAGCGGCAACGTGCTGGCCAACGACACCGACGTCGATGTCGGCGACACCCACAGCGTCAGCGCCGTCAACGGCTCGGCCGCCAATGTCGGCGCCGACCTGGTCGGCAGCTATGGCACGCTGCATCTCAACAGCGACGGCAGCTACACCTACACGCTCAACAACGGCCTGGCCTCGGTGCAGCAGCTGGCCGAAGGCGCCACGGTCACCGACGTCTTCAGCTACACCAACGCCGACAATCACGGCGGCACCTCGGACGCCAACCTGACCATCACCATCACCGGCACCAACGACGCGCCGGTTGCGGTCGCCGACGCCAATGGCGTGAAGGAGGACACCGCGCCCAATCCGGTCAGCGGCAACGTGCTGGCCAACGACACCGACGT
>NZ_RZSF01000381.1:0-5758 GCF_004023325.1 Mesorhizobium sp. M1A.F.Ca.ET.072.01.1.1
TCCCTATACTCGCGAGTCTGCTCGCCATCGACTCTTCAGTCTATCGGGCGGCGCAGATCATGGGCGCTCGACCGGCGCGGATCTTCTGGACCGTCACCCTGCCGCTCAGCGTGCCAGGGGTGTTCGCGGCCGCTTCCAGCGCCTTCGTGATGGCGCTCTCCTTCTTCATTATCCCGGCACTGCTCGGCGGTCCCAAGGATGCCATGCTGTCGAACCTCGTCGACTTTTACACACGCGAGACTCTCGACTGGAACATGGCATCGGCAGTTGGCGTGCTGCTGCTCGGCATGGTGCTGATCGTTGCCGTCCCGTTCTTAGTGTGGAAACAGCGTGCGGGTAGAGTGGGATGAGCGAACATCTGCGCGACCCGCTGCATAAGCGCCATGAATGGCTCGGCACGCTGCTGGCAATCCTTTGCTATGTCTTCCTGCTGGCGCCCATCATCATCGTCGTACCGATCGCCTTCGGTTCGGCCGACGAGCTCTCTTTCCCGCCGCGGCAATATTCGCTGGACCTCTTCCATATCTTCTTCAACTCGGCATCATGGACCGCCCCGCTGTTTCAGAGCCTGAAGGTGGCCGTCATCAATACGGCCGTGACACTCCTGACCGCAGTCCCCGCCGCTTACGGGCTCGCGCGCTATTCCTTCCCGGGAAAGCGCCTCATTTCGGCGCTAATGTTCAGCTCGCTTATCGTGCCCACGATTATTACCGCGCTCGGCCTCTACCTCTATTTCTCCTATCTGCACATCACCGGCACGACCCTCGCGCTCGTACTCGGTCATGTCGTCCACACCACGCCCTTTGTGCTGGTGATCATGATGGCCGGCGTACGGAAGCTCGATCCAAACCTCGAATTCGGCGCCCAGCTCCTCGGCGCGGGCCGCATTCGTATGTTGATCTCCGTCGTCTTGCCGCAGCTTCTACCCTCGCTGATCGCCGCGGCGCTGTTCGCTTTCCTGATCTCCTTTGACGAAGTGGTGATCTCCTGGTTCCTCTCCGGCTCCTCGACCACCACTCTGCCGGTGAAGATGTTCAGCGCGATCCGCTGGGAGGTATCGCCGGTGATCGCCGCCGTCTCTACGCTGCTGACGGCGGTTTCGCTGGTCGTCTGTCTCATCCTCGCCGCCTTCAAGAACTCCTCGCCCATCCAGAACTGATCCGCTCGGCGATCATATGAAGAAAGGAAGCCCGCATGACCATCCCCTTAACGCAAGTGAGAACGGAAGAGACGCTCAATGAGCTTCGAGAGCGCACCGCGCTTGCGAGCAAATTCGCCTGGTACATGGTCTCCGGCATCACCTCGATGGTCTTTCGCGAGAAGGGCGAGGCCGCGCTCAACGAGATTTGGCGGCGACTGCTTTCCTCGGAGCAGAAGGAACGCTTCCTCGAAGCGCTGGACAAGCTCGAGATCGCTGGCAACCCGCCCGCGGTTACCGCCGCGCTCTACCACTATTTCAGCAACGCGATCGGCGGGCTGAACATGCAGGTTGTCGTCGAAAGCCCAAAGAAGGCGTGGATACGTTACATGGCGCCCTGGGGCTCCTATCCCGGCATGGCGGCCCTTACGGTTCCGCCGTCGGTGCGCCGCACGATCCTGTCGACTTGGCATCCGCGCAACGGCGAATTCCTGAACTGCCCGCGCCTCGGCTGGGTGGCGACCAAGTTCGTCGCCGAAGGCCACCCGTATGACGAGGGTTACTTCTTCGAATACGACCACGACCTGCGGCCCGAGGAACGCTTCCGCGTCGAGCATGTTGAGCACAGCCCGGAATTCATTCCGGAGAAGGCGCCCAAGCTCAATCCGCAGACCTGGCCGGAAGCGCGAATCCTGAAGGGCGGCTACAATTACAGCGTTGACTATGTCCGCCATGTCATCGCGATCGTCTATAGCCTGTTCGGCGCCTACGAGTCCTGCAACATCATCACCAAAGCCATGCGGCTGCTCGGAGCCCAGTTCACCGGGGAACTAGCCAACGCGACCGGTCACAAGGGCACCGACCCCAAGGGCATCGCCGACATGTTCGGGGCGATCTTCGCCGCCTTCCGCAACCCGACGGAGATAACGGCGCAGGACGACACAGCGACGCTGACGCTCGGCGGGCTCGTGCCCTTCACCAGCGAGGCCGATCCTGAGTTGCGGGTCGCGGTCTTCGAGTTCTTCATCATGGCGGTGCGCCAGCGCAACGGTCACCTGTCCATCACCCGCAGCTTCGACGAGGCGGCGCTTAGTGAACGGTGGATCATCAAGGACGAAGGAGAATGGCTTTGGTAAAGCTCAACCGCGAGAGCGGCCCGCCGTATTTCACAGACGACGAGACCGTCTCATCGCTGCTAGAGGCGATAGCGCGGGCGCGGCCTGACCACGTCTATCTGCGCTGGGACGGCGGCAAACTGACTTGCGCCGGGCTGGAACAAGAATCCGGACGGCTGGCTGCAAGTATTGCTAGCCTCGGGGTGAAGCCTGGCGAACGCGTTGCGGTTATGCTCGGTCATCATCTCGATCACGTTCTTGTCTTCTTCGCCCTGATTCGGCTCGGTGCAGTACTCGTACCGGTAAACACGGCATTGAGGGGACCAAGCCTCAGCTATCAGCTAGGCCATTCACAGCCCGCTCTCGTCATCGCCGACCGGGAGTTTGCCGAGGTACTCGACGAGCCCGTCGCGACAGCAAGGGCTGCCCGGGTTCTCTGGCGCGATGGCCCGGGCGACTTCACCGGAAATGATGGGGTCAAAGTCGGCCCGGCCGGCGACCATCCTCCTGAAGTCGCCTTCAGATGGGACGACCTTCGGATCATCCTCTACACGTCGGGGACTACCGGCGCTCCAAAGGGTGTGCAGATGTCGGACCGCATGCTGCTCGCAAGCGCTCTCGGCTCGATCTGGATCTCCGGCGTCGAGCCCGGCGATATCTTACACTTCTGGGATCCGATCTATCATGTCTTCGGGGCCGAGGTGCTGGTGCTCGCGCTCATGGTGCCGGTGACCCTGTACATGGTACCACGCTTCAGCGCTTCACACTTTTGGCAGCAGGTGAAGGAAGCCGGTGCCTCGCACCTCCATTATGTCGGCGGCGTCTTGCAGATGCTGCTGAAGCAACCCGAGAGCCCGCTCGACAAGACGCATGGGGCGCGCACCGCCTGGGGTGGCGGCTGCCCCGCTGATATCTGGACGCCGTTTGAGGAGCGTTTCGGCGTCACGGTCCGCGAGGGCTACGGCATGACCGAGACCTGCAGCTTCTCGACCATCAACACCGAGGGTCGACGCGGCTCGATCGGCAAGGCCGTCGACTATTTCAAGGTTCAGATTGTCGACGACGAGGGCAAGCCGTGCCCGCCGGGAGTCGCCGGCGAGATTCGGGTGGCTGAACGCGAGCCGGGCGTGCTCACCGTTGGCTATTTCGGCAACCCAGAGGCGACCTCGGACGCGCTGCACGACGGATGGCTCTACACTGGCGACCTAGCGACGATGGACGCGGACGGCTTTATCCGCTTCCACGGACGCAAGAAGGACAGCCTGCGGCGGCGCGGCGAGAATATCTCGGCCTGGGAAGTCGAGCGTGTGCTTAACGATCACCCGGAGGTCGCCGAATGCGCCCTCATCGGCGTTAAGAGCGATGTCGGCGACGACGATCTGAAGCTCTTCGTGCGGCGCAACGAGGGAAGCCGGGTCACGGCTTCCGAACTGCTCGAATGGAGCCGGGAGCGCCTACCGAAATTCCAGGTGCCGCGCTTCTGGGCGTTTCTCGACGAGTTCCGCAAGACGCCTACCCAGCGCATCCAGAAACAGTTCCTGTCTACCAACATCGAGGACTGCGACTTCGATGCTGAAATCACCAAAGCGCCCGGAAGGAAAATCAAATGAAGCTCGAAGGCAAGGTCGCGATTATTACCGGAGCTGCACAGGGAATCGGCGCGGGTGTAGCTCGCGAATTCCTCGCCGAAGGCTGCCGCGTCATGATCGCCGACATCCAAAAGGACAAGGGAGCTGCACTCGCAGCAGAACTGGGCGGCAGCGACGCCTGCCGCTTCTGCGAATGCGACGTAACCCGCTCTGACCAAGTGCAGGCCCTGCTGGATGCCACCGTAGCGGCATGGGGTGTGATCGATATAGTCGTCTCCAATAGCGGTATCAGCCGCAACGGCACCATCCTTGAAATCAGCGAGGAGGACTTCGACGAGGTGATCGCGGTCAACCTTAAGGGCGCCTTCCTCCTCGGCCGCGCCGGCGCACGCTGGATGGTCGACAACGGCGTACATGGCGCGATCATCAATATGAGTTCGATCAACGCCGTCATATGCAGCCCTACCATTGTTCCCTACGCGGTCAGCAAGGGTGGGCTCAACCAGCTCACCGCCGTTATGGCCCTTGGGCTCGCGCCGCATGGCATCCGCGTCAACGGCGTCGGCCCCGGCTCTATCGACACCGAACTGCTGAGCAAGATATTCAGCACCGATCCGGATGCTATGCGCGGCATACTCTCGCGCACGCCAATGCAGCGGCTAGGCACGGCGAAGGAGATCGGTCGCATCTGCGTGTTCCTGGCATCCGAGGATTCCAGCTACATGACGGGCCAGACCATCTACGCGGACGGTGGGCGGCTAAAGCTCGCCTATAATGTGCCGGTGAAGGAGCAGGCCGTTGGCTGACGGCGCGCCAGGCGGTGGCGCCCGACACAGCATTTCGCTGCGGGGACTGTCCAAATCCTTCGGGCAGACGATGGCGCTATTACCCACCGACCTCGACGTTCGTAGCGGCGAGTTCTTGACGTTGCTCGGGCCGTCGGGATCGGGCAAGAGTACGCTGCTTAACCTGATCGCCGGCGCGCTGGCGCCGAGTTCGGGGACGATCCGGCTCGACGGCAAGGACCTGACCAATGTCCCGCCGCGCGACCGAGGCCTCGGCATGGTGTTCCAGAACTACGCCCTGATGCCGCATATGACCGTCTTCGACAATGTCGCCTTCCCGCTGAAAGTGCGGCGGCAGCCGGCCCATGTCATCCGCGCGAAGGTCGCAGAGGCGCTGGCGCGCGTCGGCCTTACGGGTTTCGAGAAGCGCAAGCCGAAGCAGCTCTCTGGTGGCCAGCAGCAGCGCGTCGGGATCGCCCGCTGCATCGTCTATTCGCCGGCCATAATCCTCATGGATGAGCCGCTGGGCGCTCTCGACAAGAATCTGCGCGAACAGATGCAGGGCGAGATCAAGCGCCTTCACGAGGATCTCGGGACGACCTTCATCTATGTGACGCACGACCAGGAGGAGGCGCTCAACATGTCGGACCGCATCTGCCTGATGAGCGTCGGGCGTATCGCGCAGCTGGGTACACCCGATGATCTCTATTTCCGTCCCCGTAGCCGCTACGTTGCCGAGTTCCTCGGCGAGTCTAACATTATCACCGGGCGGGCGGCCGGCAAGGCGAAGCTCACCATCGCCGAGGACTGCAATCTCGGCACCCAGCCTTTCGATCATCCAAAAGGAACCGAACTCGCCACTATGTTTCGCCCGGAGAAGCTGCGCATCCTGACAAACGGGCAAGAGCCGAGGCTCGGCGAGAACACACTTTCAGGCTCGGTGAAGGAGATATCCTTCTTGGGCCGCTCGACCCGGATCTGCATGATCACCGACGTCGGGTTCCGGCTCATCGCCACCGCGGCTTCGCTGCAGTCAGATGCGCGCCCGGAAATTGGCAGTAGGCTGCGCGTGAGCTGGAACCCCGAGGACTCGGTCATCCTTGAGCAATGATGGGCGGCGCACCTGAAAGA
>NZ_RZSF01000382.1:0-5661 GCF_004023325.1 Mesorhizobium sp. M1A.F.Ca.ET.072.01.1.1
GATCCGCATCGGCATCTTCTCGGCGGCGATCTTTTCCTTCCTCGCCTCATGGGACGAGGTGGTGGTGGCGATCTTCATGGCGAGCCCGACCCTGCAGACCTTGCCGGTGAAGATCTGGGGCAGCCTGCGTGCCGATCTGAGCCCGGTCGTCGCCGCCGCCTCCAGCCTGCTCGTCGGCCTCACCCTGTGCCTGATGATCGTCACCGCACTCCTTCGCAGAAGACTGTCCAGATGACCCGGCCATTCCTGTCCATCCGCGCGGTGAGAAAGGCGTTCGGCGCCTTCGTCGCCGTCCACGACGTCACCATCGATGTGCCGAAGGGCGAATTCCTGACCTTTCTCGGGCCGTCCGGCTCCGGCAAGTCGACGACGCTCTATGCGATCGCCGGTTTCCAGGACCCGACGTCGGGCGACGTGCTTTTGGAAGACAAGTCGCTGCTTTCGGTGCCGTCGCACAAGCGCAACATCGGCATGGTGTTCCAGCGCTACACGCTGTTCCCGCATCTGAGCGTCGCCGAGAACGTAGCCTTTCCGCTGCGGGTGCGCCGCCGGCCGGGTGCCGAAGTGAAGCGCAAGGTCGCCGATATGCTGGCGCTGGTGCGCCTGGAAAAATTCGCCGAGCGCTATCCCGGCGCGCTGTCCGGCGGCCAGCAGCAGCGCGTGGCGCTTGCCCGCGCGCTCGCCTATGATCCCCCGATCCTGTTGATGGACGAGCCGCTGTCGGCCCTCGACAAGAAACTGCGCCAGGAAATCCAGGCCGAGATCCGCCGCATCCACCGCGAGACCGGCGTCACCATCCTCTATGTCACGCACGACCAGGAGGAGGCGTTGCATCTTTCCGACCGCATCGCCTTGTTCAAGGAAGGCCGCATCGAGCAGATCGGCACCGGCGAGGACCTTTATCTCAGACCAGCGAGCGAGTTCGTCGCCGGCTTCATCGGCAATTCCAACTTCCTGCCGGCGGAGCACCTCGAAACAGAGAACGGCGTTGCCTTGGTGCGGCTGGCCGATGGCTCGCTCGTCAAGGGCGTGAAAGCCACACAGGGGCTCGGCCGCGGCCAAAAGGCCAGGCTGATGGTGCGGCCGGAAGCGTTCCGCCTGACGCCCATGGAAGGGAATGCGTCGCTTGCCGTCGAGATCGTCGACACCGCCTTCTTCGGCGATCGCCGGCGCGTCGTGGCGCGCACGGGGTCGGGCGACGAGATCGACATCAGGCCAACTTCGGATACAGCCGAACCGGGCGGCACCGATGCCGCTTCGGGACGGCAGATTTTCTTCGATCCCGCTACGGCCTTCCTGTTTCCGGTCTGAAGCCGGGCTGGGTCATCCCCGCGAATGGCCCGCCGCCATCCAGTGCCGCGTCGTCACAACCGCGTCCGTTTCGCGCTACGACCGGAACGCCTCTATGCGGCACAACCAGGTGAGGTCGAGCTATGATTGGCACCCGCTGGACCCGCGGTCGCGCGTAGAAGGCACGCCGGCAGGCGATCGCGGGCCGCAATGCTGGTCGAAGAAATCTGCAAGGCGATGAAGATCGGTTAGGTCGTGTGCCGCCGTGCCGATCAGCACGATCGCTGCAGAGACGTCGGCCATCCTCCTGTTGGATGCGCCGCCTTGATTAGAGGTTCACGCAGACCGGCCATAGGGGACGGTGCAGCAGGCGAGTACGCATCGCATGGCCTTCTCCTCTGCGCTGAGCCCGCCGAGATCGAGCATTTCCAGATCCCCGCTCAGCCGGGGACGCGCTTGACCGTCATCTCAGGTCATCCGGCCGCGTGGGCGATGAAGAGATCGAGTAGCTGCGTGCGACCGGAGCAACGCCGATCACCGGATTCAGCATGATGAACTGGCCAGCTTTGAACTGGCTCGACTGCCCGCCCTTTGGCGAGAAGACGAACGTCTTTACCTCGTGTCTCCTGAATGATGCGGCGATAGATCTGCGTCAGACGCTCCCTGAAGCGGTTGGATCGGCAGGATGAGAAAAAACAACTGAAGGCGTTCATCAGCTGGCTCGCGTTTAACGAGCCGAGCTTGCCAGCGGGCTTTCGTTCGATGTAGGAGGCGCTTCAGGCGTCTACGATCGACTTTATCGATCAACTCTCCAGCGACATGACGGCAAGGTGAAGCGCGCGGACGCCTTTCTTAATGATCGGCTCATGTCGGCGTCGGGCGAGGACCGCCGTGTAGACGGGCTGATGCAGAGTTGGAGCTTCTTCCACGATGTGGGAGGGGCGCTCGGCAGCGAAGCGTCGCGCATCGTCGGCGCGCATGTAGCATGTGCCGCCGGCCCGCCGCAGCATATTGTCCGCAAGCGTCTCGGAGCCCATCGAAAGCCGGCACGCAGTCAGGTTTGGCAGCGCCTCGGCATGAGCCTTCTCGAGCGCCACCGTGTAACCCGGCCGGATGTAACTTTCGGGGCTTACATCGCAAAGCCTTCGCGCCGTGGTCGAGACCATCACATATTCTTCGACCATGAGCTGGTCATATGTGATCTCGGGCAGGTAGCGCGGAGCGTAAACAACGGCAATATCAAGGTTTCCCAGGCTCAGATCCGATATCATCTGCGGCGAATAATCGGATTCGACGTGGATCGAGGACCGGGGCAAGACTTGCAACAGCATTTCCAGCCAACCAGGCAGGATCGAGCGGGTCATCCCGACCTGGGCAGCGACCCGCAGGCTCCCCTCGAACCTGTTGAAGGCGCGCACATCGTGACGCGCCTGGGACCAAGTCGACAGCATCGACCGCGCGTAGGTCTCAAACCGCCGCCCTGCCGCCGTTGGCTCGGCACCGGCGCGTCCGCGGTGGAAGAGCTCGGATCCAACGGCGGTTTCCAGGTTCTTGATACGGGTGCTGACCGTCGATTGCGTCAGTCCGAGGCGCTCTGCCGACCGGTTGAAGTTCCGCGATTCTATGATGTCCAGAAAGGTCTCGACCTGTTCCAGTTGCATAGGCAAGCCAATCGATTTTTACGATCGTATCGGCCCGATCATACGCTTGATCCAAACACTGACAAGGCGGAAGTTCGATGCAGGAATCCAGGGGCGTTCAGCGGCGCCCGCATCATCAAAGAGGGACAAGTGTTCATAGTCGACTGCGATTGCCACAATTACTGGTCCAGCGCGACGGTGCTGGAGCCCTACCTGTCCGGCGTCTGGAAAGACATGTTCATCGAAGGCGAGAAGACCGGCCCCGTCGGCGCCTTTCCGCACGGCCATCGCCCCTGGTTTCATCCGCAGGATTTCTCCCGCAAGGACGTGCGGCCGAAGGTCGAGGCGGACAATTACCTGATCATGAAGGAGAAGCACCTCGATAGATACAATATCGGAGTGGCAATCCTGACTGGCGACGAGCCGATCGAGGCTTCGACGCTGGCAAATCCCTATTACGCCAGCGCGCTGGTAAGCGCCTATAACGACTATCAGATCAATGAATGGCTGCCGAAAGACAGCCGCTTGATGGGCTCCATCGTCATCGCGCCGCAGGACCCACGCCTTGCGGCGGCGGAGATCCGGCGGCTCGGCGCGCATCCCCGGATGGCGCAAGTCCTGGCCTCCCAAGGCTCGGTGCGGCCGTATGGCGATCCGTTCTATCACCCGATCTTCGAGGCCTGTGCCGAGGTCGGCTTGCCGTTCGCCATACATCTTGGCGGGCATGGCGGCATCAACTGGAATGCCGTGGCGCCGGCGCCCACCACTTTCTTCTGGGAGACCCATGCGATCCTGCACATGTCGGCCATGTCGCATGTCGCGAGCATGATCGCGCATGGTGTGTTCGAGAAATGGCCGGATCTTTACTTTGTCGTCATCGAGTGCGGCATCGCCTGGGTGCCGTCGGTGCTCTGGCGACTTGACGCCGACTACAAAGCCCTGCGCAAGGAGACGCCATGGCTGAAGATGCTGCCGTCGGAATATTGTCGACGCAACATACGCTTCTCCACGCAGCCGTTGGAGCAACCGTCGAACGTCAAACACCTCTGGGCGATCCTGGAGGCGATGGACGGGGAGAACACGCTGCTGTTTGCGTCCGACTACCCGCATTGGGATTACGATGACGTCAACACGCTGCACATCCCGCCGGAATGGCGCGGCAAGGTGCTCGGCCAGAATGCGCTCGATGTCTACAAGCGGATCCCCCGCCCGCAAGCCGCCGCGGCAGCGTGACGAGGACCCAAATGGCTGAGAAGACGTATATTTGTCGCGCCGACGAGATCCAGGTCGGGACGCCATTCATCGCCAAGGTGCGCAGCCTGTCGATCGGCGTGTTCCGGATCGGCGATAGTTTCCATGCGCTGCTGAATGTTTGTCCTCACCGAGGCGCTCCGCTTTGCGAAGGGCCGCAATGCGGAACGACCGCTCCCGTCGAGGGACCCGAATTCATCTACCACCGCGAGAACGAAATCGTTCGCTGCGCCTGGCATGGGTGGGAGTTCGACATCCAGACGGGTGCGGCCCTGGTCAACCCGTCCGTTCGCGCGCGGACGTTCCCAGTCACCGTCGAGGCCGGGAGCATTTACGTGACGGCCTGATCAGAGCGGCGCGCGCCTTGGCGACCGGTTAGGCCGCCGTTACCCGAACACCATCTTCTTGCACCGGCTCTTGGCATGCTGCTGCTGGCGCCGATCGCATCGGCATCCGCTGCAATAGGCCGCTGACGGTCGGCGGCGGTTTTTTCGCGACAAACCGCTGGGCTATGGCGAAGACGCATTTGCGGCTTGGCAGGTCAACATGTGGCGTTAGAAATGGGAAGCTGGTCCCGAACGGCGATACGGCATGCGTCCCTTCCATGACGCCTCCGCCGGCCACACCCCAACCAAGGAGCATTCCATGACCTGGAGCGGCGTGTTTCCAGCAGTGACGACCAAGATGCAGGCTTCCGGCGCAGTCGACCTGAAAGCCACGCAAGCCAGCATCGAGTGGCTTGTTCAGAACGGCGTGTCGGGCGTGATCGTCCTGCCCATGCTTGGCGAGAATGCCACGCTGACACAGGCCAAGCGCGATGCCGTGGTTGCAGCAGCCAGGGAAGTCGTGGCGGGACGGGTGCCGCTGCTCTCCGGTCTTGCGGAATTGTCCACCGACGACGCGGCCGCGGCGGCTCGCAACTACCAGAAGCTCGGAGCCGAGGGGCTGATGACCTTCCCCAGTCTCGCCTATCGCACCGACCGCCATGAGACCGTGGCATGGTACAAGACCGTGGCCGAGGCCAGCGATCTGCCGGTGATGATCTACAACAATCCGCTCGCCTACAGGGTCGACGTCGACGTCGAGACGCTGAAGGCGCTGGTCGACGTTTCCGGCATCGTCGCCATCAAGGAAGAGACCGGCGATATCCGCAGGGTAACCGACCTGTTCAACGCCTTCGGCGACCGTTTCGACATCTTTTGCGGCGTCGACGATCTTATCCTTGAAAGCCTGACGCTCGGTGTTGTCGGCTGGGTGTCGGGCATGACCAATGCATGGCCGGCCGAGTGCGTATCGCTGTTCAACGCCGCCCGCGGCGGCGATTATGCGGCAGCGCTTCCGCTCTACCGGCTGATGACGCCGGCATTTCATCTCGATACGGACGTCAAGCTGGTGCAGTACATCAAATTCGCCGAGCATCTGGTGTACGGCGCTCCGGAACACGTTCGAAAGCCGCGCCTGCCGATCGGCGGCGAGGAAC
>NZ_RZSF01000383.1:0-5634 GCF_004023325.1 Mesorhizobium sp. M1A.F.Ca.ET.072.01.1.1
CCCTCATAGTGGTTCTTGATGTTGCCGAGGACGAAGTTGACCTTGTCGGCGTCGCTGAGATGGTAGGCGACCTTCAGCCTGTCTTCGGCGGCGGCGGCGCTCGCCTGTCGCAGACCGAAAAAACCGCCCACTCCGGCAAGACCGGCGCGGAAAACGTCACGGCGCAGCATCGCATCCTCCTCGATCCGGCGGCCCTCGCAAGTTTGCGTGGCCCAGCCTTCGTGCCTAGACTAGCATGAATCGCAATCACGTCCTGTCGGTGCGAGGAGAGGATCACATGACGTCGAGGATGGTGGCAGGTGCGGTGCTGGGTGCCGCGCTGTTCTTTGCCGGCGCGGCGCTCGCAGATGATGCCCCCAAGCTGACCGAACTCAGCCCGAACGGCGCCGACGTCTGCTTCGGCCGGGTCTATGATGCCGCCCATCTCAAGGCGCATCCGCACCAGAAGGTGGCGCGCATCTTCTTCTACCATGGCCACGATCCGGTCAGCCGGCCGAACGAAGAGCCGAGCTCGATGTCCGACGCTGCCTATAACGGCTTTCTCACCACCACGGTGCGCGGCGCCAAGAAGCCGGAATGGGCGGCTGGCTGGTGCAACAAGGAGGATCCGAGCGACAAGGCGAGCGGCATCCGCTGCGGCATGGAATGCGACCGCACGCTCGCCGCGCTGAAAGTCGACGACAAGGGCCGGCTGATCCTCTCCAACGTGCAGCCTGACGTCTATCTCGACGCCGGCGCGGAGGAGGATCTCGGCAAGGCGAAATACAACGAGCAGGCGCTGGGCAGCGCAGACGACAATTTTCGTCTCGATCCGATGCCGGCCGACACCTGCAAGGCGGAGTTCGCGCGCATCGATCCGGTCGATCCGGCGCTCGGGGCTCCGCTGCGCGAGCGGCTGAAGCCGGACCAGCCCTTCTGCTACGGCCGCGACTATGATGACGCGCATCTGAAATCCCATCCGGACCAGATGACGCAGTCGATCCGCGTCTTCCGCGGGCCGATCGAGCTTGCTTCCTTCGCCGCCAGTGGCGATGCCGCCAACTGGCCAGACGGCGCCGACATCGCCATCTCGGTGACGACCAGGCAGAAAGAGGCCAAGGTCACGCAGACCTATTCCTGCCAGGGCGAGGCCGATCAGTGGCGCTGCTCGGCCAGCTCCAAGATGAGCGACTTTGCCTGCGACATCTCGCAAAAGGAGGTTTTTCTCAAGCGCGGCGCCAGCGGCACGATGCTACTGGCCAACCCCAACAATGCGCTCGCCATCGTCGACCTCTGCTCGAAGATCGCGCGCGGCAAGACCACGTCCGACGACAAGGTGTACAGGCTCAATCCGATGCCGCAGTCGGCCTGCACGCCGTGAGTGTGCCACTTCGTCACTCTAAAGTGTGGCGCTTCGTCATCCTATGCGGAGCAAGGAGAGAGCGACGCGGCGCAGCCATAGGATCCATGCCGTTATGCTAAGGCGTTGAAACGGTGCAGAATTCTGCTTCGCTGCATGCTTCGGCCAAGGCAACGGCATGGATCCCAGGGGTCTCGGCGATGGAGCTTCGCTCCTGCTTCGTCCAGGGATGACGACACCGCGGAGGCCCGGCCAATTTTCCAAGGCGTGCCTGGAAATCGCTTCAGGCGAAAGGCACCGCCGTTGTGCCTTTCGGCAGCTTCGCCTCGTCGTCCGGCTCGACATGGATGGTGACGCGCACCGAGGGGATCTCGGCCTTCAGCGCGTCCTCGATGCGGTCGCAAATGACATGGCTGGCGCCGACCGTCATGTCGGCGTCGACGACGAGGTGGAACTCGATGAAGGTCGCTCGTCCGGCGATGCGGGTTTTCAGGTCATGCACCTCCAGCGCACCCTTCGAATTGGCCGAGATGATATCGCGGATCTGCATGTGCTCCTGGGTGTCGACGGCACGATCCATCAGTCCGCTCAGCGACTCTCCGGTAAGCTTCCAGCCCTGATAGAGAATGTTCAGCGCAACAAGAAGCGCAAGCAGCGGGTCGAGGATATGCCATCCAGTCATCACCGCGGCGACAAGGCCCACGATGACGCCGACCGAGGTAAGCACGTCGGTCATGATGTGCTGGCCGTCGGCGACCAGGGCGGGCGATCGTTCG
Organism: Mesorhizobium sp. M1A.F.Ca.ET.072.01.1.1; assembly: GCF_004023325.1. Lineage (NCBI taxonomy): Bacteria > Pseudomonadati > Pseudomonadota > Alphaproteobacteria > Hyphomicrobiales > Phyllobacteriaceae > Mesorhizobium > Mesorhizobium sp. M1A.F.Ca.ET.072.01.1.1. The sequence goes on from NZ_RZSF01000383.1 coordinate 2,116, forward strand.
CTGCGGCCGTTGCGGATCAGCACGAATGCCCAGACGGCATTGACGAGCGCCGCGCCGGCATTGATCGCCAAGCCCTGCCAGGGCTGTTCGAGCGATGCGGGGCTCTGCAGCGATTGCCACACCTTGGCGATGATCAGCAGCGCCGCAACGACGATCAGAACACCCTCGAGCACCGCAGAAAAATACTCGGCCTTGTGATGGCCGAAGGGATGGTCGCTATCGGCCGGCTTATGGCTGATGCGGATCGCCCAGAGAGCGGCTGCCGCAGTGATGACGTTGACGATGGATTCCAAAGCATCGGAATAGAGGGCTACGGAGCCGGTCATCTGCCAGGCAACGAATTTCAGCCCCATCACCAGGAAGGCGATGACGATCGACCAGAAAGCGAGGCTGGCGATCTTGCGCTTCGCGGCGGCTCTTGCGGCCGCCGTCGCCGTGTCTTCCACCGCGGCCATCGTTGCTAGGCAGCCTTTTCCTTGGCCTTGCGCGGCAGATGCGCAACGATGTTCTCGATGATGCGCATGCCGGCATTGTGGCCGAGCGTCATGATCGATTCCGGGTGGAACTGAACGGCGGCGATCGGCTCCTTGCGGTGCTCGAAGGCCATGATGACGCCGTCCTCGGTCTCGGCCGTCACCACGAAACCTTCGGGCAGGCGCACCGGATCGGCGAAGATCGAATGATAGCGGCCGACGGTCACTTCCTTGGGCAGCCCCGAGAAGATGATGCCCGGCTTCGAGACACGGATGCGCGAGGGCTTGCCGTGCATCGGAATGTGCAACTGCCGCAACTCGCCGCCATAGGCTTCGGCCAGCGCCTGCAGGCCGAGACAGACGCCGAAGACCGGCAGGTCGCGGGCGCGCGCTCGTCTGATGGTCGCGGCGCAATCGAAATCCTTCGGCGTACCCGGGCCGGGGGAGAGCACGACGAGATCGGGCTTCAGCCGCTCGAACACCTCTTCCGGCACCGGCGTGCGCACGGTGGAAACAGTGGCGCCGGTCTGGCGGAAGTAGTTGGCCAGCGTGTGGACGAAGGAGTCCTCGTGGTCGACGAGCAGGATGTTGACGCCGTCGCCGACGCGCGCGGTGGTGCGTTCGGTGCCTGCGGCGTTGCCGGTCTTGGCGTCGCGTATGGCGGAGAGCATGGCGGATGCCTTCAGTTCGGTTTCGGCTTCTTCTTCCTCAGGAACACTGTCGAAAAGCAATGTGGCGCCGGCGCGCACTTCGGCGATACCGTCCTTGATGCGGATGGTGCGCAGCGTCAGCCCGGTGTTCATGTCGCCGTTGAAATTGACCATGCCGATCGCCCCGCCATACCAGGCGCGCGGGCTCTTTTCGTTCTGCTCGATGAAGCGCATGGCCCACAGCTTCGGCGCGCCGGTGACGGTGACCGCCCAGGCGTGCGACAGGAAGGCGTCGAAGGCGTCCATGCCTTCGCGCAGCCGTCCCTCGATGTGATCGACGGTGTGGATCAGGCGCGAATACATCTCGATCTGGCGGCGGCCGATGACGCGCACCGAGCCCGGCTCGCAGACGCGCGACTTGTCGTTGCGGTCGACGTCCGAGCACATGGTGAGCTCGGACTCGTCCTTCTTGGAGTTGAGCAGCTTGAGGATCTGCTCGCTGTCGGAGATGGCGTCGTCGCCGCGCTTGATGGTGCCGGAGATCGGGCAGGTCTCGACCCGACGGCCGTTGACGCGCACGAACATCTCCGGCGAGGCGCCGATCAGGTACTCGTTTTCGCCGAGATTGATGAAGAAGGAATAAGGTGAGGGGTTGATCGACTTCAGCTTGCGGGAAATGTCGGAGGGCTGGGTCTCGCAACGCTCGTAGAACATCTGTCCAGGCACGACCTCGAACAGGTCGCCGCGCTTGAAGCTCTCCATCGCCCGGCGCACCAAATTGGCATATTCGCCGGGTTCGTGATCGCCGCGCGGCGGGATGCGGTCGGCGGTCCTGAACGGCTCGACATGAGCATCGCGGGCCAAGCCTTCCGTGGAAAACCCTTCGCCGGAATAGTCGTAGCGGTCGGTCCAGGCTTTGGTCGAATAGTGATCGACGACGAGGATCTCGTCGGGCAGGAACAGCACCAGGTCGCGCTGGCTCTGCTTACGCTCGAGCTTGTAGTCGACCGGGTCGAACTGGAAGGCGAGATCGTAGCCGAAGGCGCCGTAAAGGCCGAGATTGGCGTCCTCGGCGGTCTTGAACAAAGCCGTGAGGGCGCGCAGCACCGTGAAGACGGACGGCACGCGGCTGCGCTCCTCCTCGGTGAAGACGCGGCCGGGCTTGGCGACATCGAGGCGGATCAGCTTTTTCGAGCTCTCGGCAATCGCCACCTCGCTCAGCTCGCCAAGCGCCTTGCCGATCACCGGCAGCAGCACTTCGCCGCGCTGGTTGAGTGCCTCGATCCGCATGGCGCGGCCGCGCGCCGAGATCACCAGCGGCGGATCGATGATGGCCGTGTCCCAACGCGTGTAGCGGCCCGGATATTCGTAGTTCGAGGAAAACACCGCGCCGCGGCGCGAATTCAGGCCGTCGACATAGGCGTCGATCGCGCCTTCATAGGGCTGGTCATGGCGTTCGCGGGTGATCGTCACCCCGCCCGCGGTGACGAAGCGCTCCGCCCCGTTGTCCAGAACTGTAGTCGTCATTGCCGTCTCCACCAGCGTTTTGGGCAACGGACCCGGGAATGGCTTGAAAAAACAAATGGCCGCCCGGACATTCCGCTGCGGCCACCCTCATTTTCACGCATGCGCGTTCGAACCGGCCGCTGTCAGCGAGCCCACCACCAAACGGTCTTGTTCGGACGCATGTTCATGGCGACTCCCATAGCGGCGAATGACGGCCCGCGCAACTGGATTTCACGCGAACGGTAAAGCCGGCCCGTCAGTCCTCCAGCGTGCCGGAGCGCGCGTCGGCGCTCCTCTCGTCGCCGGCAAGCTTCAAAAGATCCTCGCCGGCGCGGATGATGCGGCGCGAACGACGGGTCAGGATGAAACCCGACTGGGGCGCGAACACCTCGGTGCGGCCGCCGGCTTCGCCGGGCGCATGGACGATCGTCGCCAGCCGGTCGCCCTTGTTGACGCGGTCGCCGGGCTTGACGTCGTAAAGGATGGCGCCGGCCTTGGGCGAAGGCATCATCTCGATGTTTTCCAGCGGTACGACGGCGCCGGAGAAGCTGCTCGCCTTCGGGACGGAAGGGTCCTGAATGACGCCGCGCGTCACCAGCAAGCGGTAGAGGCCGCCGGCATCGGAGGCGGCCAAGCCGCTGTCGACATCCAGCATGCCGCGATATTCGACCGTGGTGGCGACGCGCCGGTCGAAGCGCGCGACGCTCGCAGGCACATTTTGATAGGGCATGATCGAGGCGCCCTCGAAGGTGCCGCTACTGTCCTCGCTCCACAGCAAGACGGCATCGATGCCCATCGCAGCCGCGCAGTCGGCCATATGCGGCCACAGGCTGGTGTGAATGTAGAGATAGGCAAGGCCTTCATCGTCGCAGTGGAGATCGAGCATGATG
>NZ_RZSF01000384.1:0-5607 GCF_004023325.1 Mesorhizobium sp. M1A.F.Ca.ET.072.01.1.1
GTGATGAACCTTGCGCTGTGGTTCGCGCTGCATGTCGTCTTCGGCAAAGTCGAGAGCGTCGGCTGGGGCGTCGAGGTTCCGGTCGTTTCCTCGCTCGACTGGCGCGCGGCGCTGCTGTCGGCGGCGGCGATGGTCGCCATGCTCAGGCTGAAGGCCGGCATGCTGCCGACGCTCGCGGCATCCGCGCTAGCGGGACTGGCTCTACAGGCATTGTGAATTGTTTCCAGCCGCAGCCAAGCGTGATCGAGAGCTATGTTTACAACTAACATGTCAGTATGCTACGCCTGCTCGCGGATTGATGAATGGAGAATTGCAGGTGGGTTCGCGCTTTGGTCTGTCGGTTGCGCTCACAACGCCCTTTGATGCAGCCGGGCGGATCGCCGTTCCGCTGATGACCGAGCATGCTAAGGCCTGTCTCGATGCTGGCTGCAGCAGCGTAACGCTGTTCGGCACCACCGGCGAAGGCGCTTCCGTCGGTACGGCGGAGCGGCAGGCGGTCATCGATGCCATGCTTGCGGCGGGAATACCCGCGGACCAACTCGTTGCAGGCGTGCTGGTCGATGCGGCGGAGGACGCTGCCGAGCAGTGCCGCCAGGCGTTGCAGCGCGGCGCCCGCAACATCCTTCTGGCGCCGCCGAGCTATTTCAAGAATGTCGGTGACGATGGGTTGTTCGGCTGGTTCGGCGCCGTGTTCGCCGCGCTCGGTCCGCTGGCCCGCGGCATGCTGCTCTACAACATCCCCTCGGTCACGACGGTGCAGCTGTCGCTCGACCTGATCGGCCGGCTTCGCAAGGCGTATCCGGGCGTGGTCGCCGGGGTCAAGGATTCCGGTGGAGACTGGGGCTACAGCGAAGCGCTGCTCAAGACGCATGGCGACCTGATCATCCTCATCGGCGACGAACGGCATCTGGCGCCGGCGGTGCGGATCGGCGGCCAGGGCGCGATTTCCGGCATGGCCAATTTCGCCGCCGGCGAACTGCGCGCCATGATCGAGAGCGGACGCGACGACTCCCGCGTGGAAAGCTTCGTCCTCGAACTGCTCCGGCATCCGGTCATCCCGGCGGTGAAGGCCATGGTGGCGCGCCAGATCGGCGACGAACGCTGGCTGACGGTTCGGCCGCCGCTCGAGCCGGTAGCCTTGCAGGAACGGCAGCAGCTTGGCGCCGCTTACGACAGGCTGTTTGCGACACAGGCAGCCTGAACCGGGGAGGGCGCTGATCGGCATGGACGACACGAGCGAACCGGCAACCCTCAGGGAGAAGGCCTATGCCAGCTTCACGCGGCATCTGCTGGCCCGCGACCTCAGGCCCGGCCAGTTCGTTTCGCAGCGCGAGCTGGTCGCCTTCACTGGCCTGCCGCTCGGAGCCATCCGCGAGATCGTGCCGCGGCTCGAGGCCGAGGGGCTGCTAACCACCATACCGCAACGCGGCATGCAGATCGCGCATATCGACATCAGCCTGATCCGCGAGGCTTTCCAGTTCCGCCTGTTCATGGAGCGCGAGGCGGTCGCGCTGTTTGCCGTCAACTCGTCCGACGCCGAGATTGCGGGTCTCAGGCGCGAGCACGAGGACATGCTCGCCCAAGCGCTGGCGCAGACCCCGACCCCCGAAATGGAAGCCAAGGCCCAGAACATCGACTGGGCTATGCATGACACCTTCATCAGCGCGCTGGGCAACGAGATCATCGCCAAGGCCTATCTGGTCAATTCGGTGAAGATCCGGCTCATCCATCAGGAGCGGTTCCGCATCGACGGTCGCGTCGTGCCGGTCATGCGCGAGCATCTTGCGGTGATCGAGGCCCTGGAGAAACGCGATCCGCAGATGGCGGTCGAGGCGATCAGCCAGCACATCGACAATGCGCGCCGGCTGGCGCTGCAGATTTGAGGAAGCAAAACCGCGCCGCAATCGTCGCGGCGTAATCGACAACGACAACCGGGAGGAAGAAATGTCGTCCAATCCATTCAGTCCAACCAGAAGGCAGCTGCTCCAGGGAACCGCGGCTCTCGCCGCCACCGGCCTCGTCGGTCTTCGTCCGAGCTTCGCCGCGGGCGTCGACTGGAAGCGCTTTGCCGGCACGACGCTCGACGTCAACCTGGTCAAGAGCCCGCGCAGCGACACCATCCTGAAGAATCTCGCGGAGTTCGAGGAGCTGACCGGCATCAAAGTCAATGCCGAGGCGACACCCGAACAGCAGCAGCGCCAGAAGACGGTGATCGAGCTCAGCTCCGGCAAGCCAAGCTTCGACGTCGTGCATCTGAGCTACCATGTGCAGAAGCGCCAGTTCGAGAAGGGCGGCTGGCTGGCCGACATTTCCGGCTTCCTTGCCGATCCGGGCCTCACCGATCCAGGCCTGACCGAAAGCGACTTCGCCGAGGCGGGCATCCAGTTCGCCAAGGACGGCCAGGGCGTGCTGCGCTCGCTGCCATTCTCGGTCGACTACTGGATCCTCTATTGGAACAAGGAGTTGTTCGACGCCAAGGGTATAAAATATCCCGAGAGCTTCGAGCAGCTGGTGGCTGCCGCCGAAGCGCTGACGGATCCCTCAAGCAACACCTTCGGTTTCGTCGCACGCGGTCTCAAGAACGCCAACACGCCGGTATGGACGTCGCTGATGCTCGGCTACGACATGACGCCGCTCGGCAGCGACGGCAAGCTGCGCACCACCTCGCCGGAGGCGATCGAGGCTGCCGCCCTCTATCAGCGGCTGATGACCAAGGCCGCGCCTCCCGGCGTCACCGGCTTCAACTGGGCCGAGGCGCAATCCGCCTTCCTGCAGGGCAAGATCGGCATGTGGTTCGATGGCGTGGGCTTCGCGCCGCCGATGGAAAATCCGGAAAAATCGCGCGTCGTCGGCAAGGTCGGCTATGGCGTCATGCCGAAGGGTCCCAAGGCGCATGCCGCGGGTACTTTCGGCGACGGCATCGGTGTCACGTCCGCCAGCGCGAAGAAGGAAGCGGCCTATCTGTTCTGCCAGTGGGCCGTGTCACCCGCCATGGGCGCGCGCCTGCTGCAGGCCGGCGCCGGCGTGCCGTTCCGCAAGTCGGTGCTGGAAGACCCGAAGGTGCGCGACGGCGTCACCATGCCGGCGAGCTGGCTGGATGCCGTGGTCGGCTCAGGCAATATCAGCCGGCTGGCGCTGCCGGTCATCATCCCGGTCACCGAGTTCCGCGACATCTATGGCGTGGCGCTGACCAACATGATTGCCGGCGCCGATCCCGCCGACGAACTGAAGAAGGCCACCGAGCAGTTCCAGCCGGTTCTCGACAGGAGCGAGCAAGGTTGATGTCCGCCATCGCCCCGGAACGCGCAGGGGTGACGACGCAAGCCGTCGAAGAGAGCCAGCCGATCCGGCTGGCTCCAAACTACTGGCCTTTCGTCATTCCTGCGCTCGTCGTCGTCGGCGCCGTGATCGTCTTCCCCTGGGCCTTCACGTTGTGGATGAGCGTCAACAGCTGGACGCTCGGCCAGTCGCGAAGCTTTGCCGGGATGGAAAATTATCTGCGCCTGGCGAGCGATCCGCGGTTTTGGGAATCGCTCTGGCATACCTTGATCTATACTTTCCTGTCGGTGGTCGCGCCGATGTTTTTCGGTACCGTCGCCGCGCTCATTTTCGACGCCAGGTTTGCCTTGCGCGGCCTGCTGCGCGGCGTCTTCGTGATGCCGATGATGGCCACACCCGTCGCCGTGGCATTGGTCTGGACCATGATGTTCCATCCGCAGCTCGGCGTGCTCAACTATCTCCTGTCGCTGGTCGGCATTCCGGCGCAGGAGTGGATCTTCAACGCCAACACCGTCATTCCTTCGCTGGTCGCGGTGGAGACCTGGCAGTGGACGCCGCTGGTGATGCTGATCGTGCTGGGTGGGCTGGCATCCGTGCCGCGCGAGCCGTTCGAAAGCGCCGAGATCGACGGCGCCAATGCCTGGCAGCAGTTCCGCTACCTCACCTTGCCGATGATCGCGCCGTTTCTGATGATCGCGGTCATCATCCGCACGATCGATGCGCTCAAGAGCTTCGATATCATCTACGCGATGACCCAAGGTGGGCCGGGCACGGCATCGGAAACAATCAACATCTATCTCTACAACACCGCCTTCTCCTATTACGACATGGGCTACGGCTCGGCCATGGCGGTGGTGTTCTTCATCGTCATCGTGGCCCTGTCCTTCATCCTCCTGATGTTGCGCCAGCGCTCGCAATGGGTCGACACGGAGGGCAAATAGGTGAGCTCGCGGCTGCTCAACAAGATAGGCCTGTTCTTCGCGGCGCTGGTGCTGGTCTCGCCGGCGATCCTGTTCTTCCTCTGGATGATCTCGCTGTCGCTGAAGTTCGAGATCGACAACGGCGCCTATCCGCCGATCCTGATCCCGGAGCGCTTCGCCTGGTCGAACTACGCAAAGGTGTTCGAGGAGAACAATTTCCTGCTCTATCTGTGGAACTCGGTGCTGGTGACCGGCACGGCGACGCTGCTGGCGCTGCTGATCGGAGTGCCGGCCGGCTATGGCATCGCCAGGCTCAAGGCGGAACGCTCGGCGATCGTCATCATGATCGCCCGCATGACGCCCGGGCTTTCCTATCTCATCCCGCTGTTCCTCCTGTTTCAGTGGCTGGGCATCCTCGGCACGCTCTGGCCGCAGATCATCATCCATCTGGTGGTGACGGTGCCGATCGTGGTCTGGGTGATGATCGGCTATTTCGAGACGACGCCGATGGAATTGGAGGAGGCCGCCAACATCGACGGCGCCAGTTCGTGGCAGGTGTTTCGCCTGGTCGCGCTGCCGATCGCCAAGCCCGGCATCGTCGTCGCCTTCATCCTGTCGATCATCTTCTCGTGGAACAACTTCGTCTTCGGCGTCGTGCTCGCCAGCCGCGAGACGCGGACACTGCCGGTCGCGGTCTACAACATGCTGTCCTACGAGCAGGTGAGCTGGGGGCCGCTCGCCGCCGCAGCGCTCGTGGTGACGCTGCCGGTGCTGGTGCTGACCATGTTCGCGCAACGGCAGATCGTCGCCGGGCTGACCGCCGGCGCGGTCAAGGGTGGCTGAGCGCCTGATCCGCCCTCATTCCTTCGGAGATACGCAATGGCATCGGTAAGCATCAACAACGTGCAGAAGGCTTTCGGAGCCACTCGGATCATCCACGATGTCAGCGTCGATATCGCCGATGGCGAGTTCGTCATCCTGGTCGGACCGTCGGGCTGCGGAAAGTCGACGCTGCTGCGCATGATCGCGGGGCTGGAAACGATCTCGGCCGGAAAGATCGCAATCGGCGAGCGCACCGTGAACAACCTCAGGGCACGGGACCGCAACATCGCGATGGTGTTCCAGAACTACGCGCTCTACCCGCACATGACGGTGGCCGACAATATGGGCTTCGCGCTCAAGATCAAAAAAGCCGATCCGGCCGATACCGCGAGCCGGGTGAAGCGGGCAGCCGGCATTCTCGGCCTGGAGAAGCTGCTCGACCGCTATCCGCGCCAGCTTTCCGGCGGCCAGCGCCAGCGCGTCGCCATGGGCCGCGCCATCGTGCGCGACCCGCAGGTGTTTCTGTTCGACGAGCCGCTCTCCAATCTCGACGCCAAATTGCGCGTGCAGATGCGTGGCTAGATCA
>NZ_RZSF01000385.1:0-5581 GCF_004023325.1 Mesorhizobium sp. M1A.F.Ca.ET.072.01.1.1
GATCTCGACCACGCCGCCAGGCTGAAGGGCGAGGCGGACGCTGCCGTTGCCGCCTATGAGCAGGAATTGGCGGAAGCTAAGGCCAACGCCAACAAGATCGGCCAGCAGGCGAGCGACGCCGCCAAGAGCGAAGCCGAAAGCACGCGCAAGAAGCTCGAGGCGGAACTCGAGAAGAAGCTCGGCGAAGCCGAGGCGAGCATCGCCTCGATCAAGGCCAAGGCGATGAAGGAAGTCGGCACGATCGCCGAGGACACCACGTCGGCCATCGTCGAGGCGCTGGTCGGCGGCAAGACCGACAAGGCCGAGATTTCGGCCGCGGTCAAATCCGCGACCCGGTGAGGAGGCCATCATGGACGCCACATCACTTGCCACGCTCTGGGCCACCATTGCCCTGATCATCTTCCTCGGGGCCGTCATCTATCTGAAGGTGCCGGGCATGCTCGCAAAGTCGCTCGATTCCCGCGCGGCCAAGATCAGCAGCGAGCTCGAGGAAGCGCGCCGCCTGCGCGAAGAGGCCCAGCAGCTGCTCGGCCAATACCAGCAGAAGCGCAAGGAAGCCGAGAAGGAGGCCGCCGACATCGTCGCCGCCGCCAAGCGCGAGGCCGAGCTCCTTGCTTCCGAGGCGCATAAGAAGACCGAGGACTACGTCGCCCGGCGCACGGCGCTTGCCGAGCAGAAGATCAGCCAGGCCGAGCGCGAAGCGATCGGCGAGGTGCGTGCCAGCGCCGTCGACATCGCCGTCGAGGCCGCCCGTGCGCTGCTTGCCGCCAAGGTCGACGCCAAGGCCGGCGCCGATTTGTTCAAGTCGGCGCTGCAGGACGTGAAGGCCAAGCTGAACTGAGCGGCTCTGCCGTTGCTGACATGAAGCCGCCTGGGCAACCCGGCGGCTTTTTTGTTTTGGGCGCGAATAATCTTCCCTCTTGAGGGGGAGATGTCGCCGAAGGCGACAGAGGGGGTCGTTGCGCGTAGAGCTCGACCCCTTGTGCGACTAAAGAGGGCGTCGGTGCTTCACGCGCGACGACCCCCTCCGCCTGCCGGCCATTTCCCCCTCAAGGAGGAGATTAATCTATTCCCTCGAAGCTCTCTTCCGCTTCCGCCACCTCGACGCCGCCCAACCGGAACGGCGCGAACGACGCCCTGTGCAGTCGAGCCACCGGGCCATGCGCCTCGATCGCGGTCCGGTGGCGGACCGTCGCGTAGCCCATATGCATTTCGAAGCCGTAATGCTCATGATGGCCGCCGCAGCCGCACATCATGCGGTCGCGCATCACCTTGGCGACGATCGAGGCGGCGGCGATAGATTGCGAGCGCTGGTCGCCCTTGATCAGCGCGCGTCCCTCGCAGGTGAGCCCTGGCGGCACGTCGCGGCCGTCCGCCAGCGCCAGTTTGGGCGGCAGCGACAGTCCGGCGGCGGCGCGGCGCATGGCTTCCAGGCTGGCTTTCAGAATGTTGCTGTTGTCGATGCCTTCGGCGCTGATCGAGGCCATCGAGACGCTGAGCGCCGAGCCCAGGATTTTGAGGAACAGCGCCTCGCGCTGCAGATGGGTGAGGCGCTTGGAATCGTCGAGCCCTTCGGGAATGTTGGCCGGGTTGAGCACCACGGCCGCCGCCACCACCGGACCGGCAAGCGGCCCGCGGCCCGCCTCGTCCATCCCCGCTACCGGCCACAGCCCCTCGGCCATCGCTTTCGTTTCAATCGAGAAGTCGGGCTTCTCGACCATTTCGAAGAGAAGCGGAGAATCGGAACGCGCGCGAGCCATGGTGCGGCGAGGTTCGCATCGGCTCCGATTCTCCGCAAGTCCCTCCGGGTCGGATGGGGCGTCGGACCGGGAGGGCACCGTCTCACGGCCGGGGGACTGGGCCGGACGGGATTCTTGAGCAATTTTAGGAAGAGTGCGTAGCGGGCCTTCCGTACGAAGTTACATCAAAACAGAGGGTTAGCGGATCGCAATCCGGGCGCAAAAGTCTGCCTCCGGAGTTGCCTTGGCGCCGGCCTTCGCGGCGGCATCGTCTTCACAGCAGCATCAACTGCTCGCCGACGCCGGAGCCTGCGACGAATTGGTCGGTCCGAAGCTGCCGCCGCTCGGCATTGAGGCCGAGCCGCTTGGCGGCGATCTCGAAGCGCCGGCCGATCTGCCAGGCATAGGGTCCGGCGCCCTTCATGCGCTTGCCCCATTCCGAATCGTAGTCCTTGCCGTCGCGCATCGAGCGGATCAGCGAAATCACATGCCGGTAGCGATCCGGATAATGGCGCAAGAGCCAATCCTTGAAGATCGGCGCCACCTCGAGCGGCAGACGCAGCACGACATAGCCTGCCTCCCTGGCGCCGGCGGCGCGCGCCGAATCGAGGATGCGCTCCATCTCCGGATCGGTGAGGCCGGGAATGATCGGCGCCACCATCACCGAGGCGGGGACGCCGGCATCCGAAAGCTGCCTTATCGCTTCCAGCCGCTTTGTCGGCGTCGAGGCGCGCGGCTCCATGGTTCTCGCCAGCATGCGGTCGAGCGTCGTCACCGACAGCGCCACCTTGGCGAGGCCGCGTTCGGCCATGCGCGACAGGATGTCGATATCGCGCGTCACCAGTGCCGACTTGGTGACGATGCCGACCGGATGGCCACGCGCCTCCAGCACCTCCAGGATCTCGCGCATGATCCGGTATTGCTTTTCGATCGGCTGGTAGGGATCGGTGTTGGTGCCGATGGCGATGGTGCGCGGCTGGTAGCCGGGCTTCGACAATTCCCTGTCCAGCATACGCGCCGCATCGGGCTTGGCAAAGAGCTTGGATTCGAAATCGAGCCCCGGCGACAGGCCCATGAAGGAATGCGTCGGCCTGGCAAAGCAGTAGACGCAGCCATGCTCGCAGCCGCGATAGGGATTGATCGAACGATCGAAGGAAATGTCCGGCGACTCGTTGCGCGTGATGATGGTGCGCGGCTTCTCGATCTGCACCTCCGTCTTGAACGGCGGCAGTTCCTCCAGCGAGTTCCAGCCATCGTCGAACACATGCCGGCTGACCGGCTCGAAGCGGCCGGACGGATTGATGCCCGCGGAGCGTCCGCGATTGCGGTCCGGCCGCACGCGCATGCCGCTCTGTTCTATCATTGCATTTGCCATCTCGGCTCTGCCTGCTCCGAAAGCGGCAATGTCGGCGCGCACGATCTGTTCCATTTTCGCCCTCTCCCAGGGACTGTCGGCAGGCTGTCGAATCGCTCTGTTCATGAAACTATTCCTATTTTACCGATGAGAACAAAGCAAGAACTTTCTCGTTCAGAAAGCGCAACTGGCGCAGCGCCGCGCTTTCCGCTATTCGGCTAAAATGCTCAGCGTCCTCATCGAAACCAGGAACGACGAAGAAGGCCTTGCCCGCACGCTGGCCTCGTTGATCGGCGGCGCGGTCGAGGGCGTGGTGCGCGACGTCATCGTCTGCGACACCGGCTCGACCGACCAGACGCATCGCGTCGCCGAGCATGCCGGCTGCCACCTCGTGGCCGGCGGCATCGCAACGGGCATCGGCCAGGCCAAGGGCGACTGGCTGCTGCTTCTGGAACCCGGCGCCCGGCTCGCCGAAGGCTGGATCGACGACGTCGTCGCTCACGCGGCGAGGCAGACGATGCCGGCGCGTTTTTCACGCGCCCGCGGCAATCGCATGCCGTTTCTGGTCCGGGTTTTTTCGGGCAACCGGGCTCTGGAGGAAGGGCTTGTCATCAGCAAGCGCCAGGCCACGGTGCTGGCGAAAAGCGCCCGGAGCGCCGAAGCCCTGGCGCGCGGCCTCGCCACCAGAAGGCTGAATGCCGAAATCTGGGTGGCGCCGCCGAAGTGAGCGCATGCCCTCCTTCTCTCCAGAAGGCGAAAAGAGAGAAAAAGGCCGCGAACTTTGCCGGCCCATTCTATTGTGCATTGCACAAAAACCTGCAGTGGATTAGCATCTGCTTGAAGCGGGACAATCGGGATTGGGTGACGATGAAGCGGCAGACGGCTGGCGCTTCGTCGAACGCCATGCATACAAGGAACCCGATGAACCTTGGTACTCCAGACAATTCAGGCGCGGCCAGCCTGGAGGCGATCGCTCGTAATGGCAGCCTGTTCAGGCGCATCGCCGTGCGCATCCCGACCTATCTGAAAGATCTACGCGAAAATCCGGCCTGGCTGCCGATGTTCGTGCTGGCACGCACCATGCCGGGGCGCCGCATGCACTGGCTAGGCGCCAGACGCGTCCGCCCGCTCGACAATGCGGGAGAGACGATGTTTGCCGGCGTCGATCGCGAGGCGGTGGTCGCGGCGCTTCGCTCCGATGGACTGTTTTCGGGGTTGACGCTGCCGTCGGCGATCCATGAGGAGATCGCCGTTTTTGCGCAGCGCACGCCCTGTTTCGGCAATTTCGACCGCCGTCTCGAATTCACGCCGGGCGACCATGCCGAGGCGGAGAAGCGTTTCGGCCGCTCGCTGCTCAGCGGGCATTATTTCGAACGCATTCTCGATTGCCCGGCGGCGCTTGCCATCCAGCGGGATCCGCTGCTCCTCGAGGTCGCGCAGCACTATCTCGGCGGCCAGGCGAAACTGATCACGACGCGCGTGTGGTGGAGCTTTCCGACCGGCAAGGCCTCGGATGCCGACAAGAATCTCGCCTCGCTCGGCAAATACCATTTCGATCTCGACGATTGGCGGATGCTGAAATTCTTCTTCTATCTGGTGCCGGTCGACGCCGGCACCGGCCCGCATGTCTATGTCCGCGGCAGCCACAGGCGCCGCGCGCTCAAGCACCAGCTCACGCTTCTGGTCGGCCACCCCGCGGAAGACGTGCTGGACGTCTACGGTCCGGAAAGCCCTGTGACGCTGACGGGCGAGGCGGGCCTCGGCTTCGTCGAGGATCCGTTCGGCTTCCATATGGGAACGGTGCCGACGCATACGCCGCGGCTGATGATGGAAATCGGCTTCGGCGTCTCGCGGCCGTCGCGCCGCCGCTTCCACGGCGAGCCGGTCATCCGCTGAGCCGGACGGGGCCGCTACTCCAGCTTGCCGCCGCGCCTGAGGTGCTCGTCCAGCCGCGGCATGATCTCGACGAAGTTGCAGGGCATGTGCCGGTAGTCGAGCTGCGCCTTGATGATGCCGTCCCAAGCATCCTTGCACGCGCCGGGCGAGCCCGGCAGCACGAAGATAAAGGTGGCGTTGACGACGCCGCCGGTCGCCCGGCTCTGGATCGTCGATGTGCCGATCTTGTCATAGGAAATCCGGTGGAAGACTTCCGAAAAGCCGTCCATGCGCTTTTCGAAAATCGGCTCCAGCGCGTCCGGCGTGACGTCTCGCCCCGTGAAGCCGGTGCCGCCCGTGGTGATGACGACGTCCACCGTTTCATCCTTCGACCAGGCGAGCACTTTTTCGCGGATCTTCTCGCGGTCGTCGGTCACGATGTCGCGAGTGGCCAATACATGGCCAGCCTCTGCGATGCGGTCGGCCAATATCTGCCCCGATTTGTCCTCGGCTAGGCTGCGCGTGTCGGAAACGGTCAGCACCGCGATGCGCACCGGGATGAAGGGGCGGCTTTCGTTGGCCATCAGTCGGTCTCCATGCTGCGCGTCGCGGC
>NZ_RZSF01000386.1:0-5543 GCF_004023325.1 Mesorhizobium sp. M1A.F.Ca.ET.072.01.1.1
CCCGACATCAACGCCACGCAACTCTTCGAAGAGCTGTGCGTCCAGTTTCCAGGTCGATTTACCCGCAAGCAGCACAAAAACGCTCGTCCGACGGGTCAATCTCTGGCGCCGGGATGCTCGCGCGCGGCGTGGTCATTGGGCCCAAGACGTATCGTCGGCACAGCGACAAACCGCGTGGTCGACGTCCCGATATCTTTAAGGACCATTGGGAAGAGATGGCGCGATGCCTTGAAGAGCATCCGGATCAGACCGCACTTGAACTTGTTGTCGAGTTCCAGGCCCGTTACCCCGGACGATACAGCTTGCGACAGCTTCACACGTGGAAGAAGCGAGTCAGGGGCTGGCGACAACAAGCCGTGCAGCGGCTCATCGACGAGGTCAGCATCCTAGCGCCATATGTCGCTTCAGATTCCGCACGTCTGGCGAGCGGGTAACACTCTCGCTGGGCAGCTGGTAACAAAATTACGTGAGGCAACACGCTGTATGCGCACAATCCTCGCTTTCCTGCATAGTGCAGATGTCTGCGCAGAGCCGAAGCGGTATTGGCGACCGACACGCGGGACCGTCGTCCCGTTGGCTGGGAACGAAATAGGCGTGAACCGGGTGCCGGGTTCGAGTATCAGAGCCAACTCGATGAGTATGTGAGGTAAATGCGCGATGAGCGCGGCTTCACACCATCGACGCTCGAGCAATGGACCCGTGTGCTCGGTAGGCGCCTGCGCTAGTGCGACCAGACGAACCGGCAACTCGGAGATCTTCAGGCCGGGGACATCGACAGGCACCAGCCGAGAAATCGAAGCCAAGATCGTTCGATATCGATCACTCTTCGCGCCGCGGTGACGGCTCCGTGGCCTTGCTGCCTCTCAATGGCGATCTGTCGGAGGGCCTCGATATCGATACCCTCCGAAGAAGTATCCGGGCCAAAACGCATGGCAATCCACAACAGCTCGTGGCGCTTTGTCGTCAGCGAAGCGGGAGTCGCCCCGCGTTCCGCACAGTGGCGAAGGCAACGGTCCCGCTCTTCGGCAAACGGCGCGTCATCATGGTAGTGGCCGGCCGGATGGCCGGCATCCGATCCATAGCAAACGTCCATTGGAAAAGGCTTGCTACCCAGCCGTTGAATTATGTTGCGTCAAGAACCCACGACGGCCAAACGCCCGAGCAAGAGAGAGGCGTGCGCAAGATAGATTTGGCCGCAACATATAGCCGTCCGGATGGGTCTCACGGTTATTCCTGCCACAACAGATTGAGCGTCACTCCCTTGCGCTCAGCTCGCTCGCCATCTTCGGCCAGGCCGGCTCATCGGCCCCGTGCGGCGGGCGTCCCATCCGACGAAATAGCCGCTGTTCCACTATCTCGTCATCATCCAGCCCAGGTGACCGCAAGGCTTCCCGCGCTCGCAGCAAATACGTTGAAACCGATGTCTTGACGGCGCGAACAGGAAGCTCCTGCTCAAACGTCAGCCGCAAAATCGATCGGATGTCCTTCACGCTCGTATGTCTCGCTTGCTTGCGTCTCGGAATTTTGCCCTCGCTTAGGATGCGAGGGCAAATTGCCAGATCGGCGCTCACAAAATCGATCTCTAATCCCGCTTCAGTGTGTCGGGTTTCGAACATAGACGTTTGCAAATGGACAAACAATTGACTGTGTATCCAATTTGTGTTCTGAATGATCGTCCCCTTTTGGGGAAAAGGCGCGTTTAGTTCGGCTGCAACTCGCGTCAGTGAGAAGAAACAGCAAATCACAGGGGAATTCGTATGAAACTG
The DNA here is from genome assembly GCF_004023325.1 of Mesorhizobium sp. M1A.F.Ca.ET.072.01.1.1. NCBI lineage: Bacteria > Pseudomonadati > Pseudomonadota > Alphaproteobacteria > Hyphomicrobiales > Phyllobacteriaceae > Mesorhizobium > Mesorhizobium sp. M1A.F.Ca.ET.072.01.1.1. The sequence goes on from NZ_RZSF01000386.1 coordinate 1,767, forward strand.
ATCGAAGGCAAGATTTCTCGCCGCGGCCTTATGAAAGCAGGCATAGCCGCTGGAACGGCGTTATCGATCCCATCGGTCCTGCGGGCACAAATCCCCGTAGCCGATGTTCGGACGGCGCGCATGGTGATGGGCAGCCTCAGTGCGTTTGACCCGGTCGTTGCAACATCCGACTCTACCAACATGCACGCCTATGCGATTTACGATAAACTGTTCGGGCCCGACTCGAACTTTGAGCCGCATCCGCAGATGGTAGGCAACTGGGGCGTATCGGACGATAGGAAGACCTATACGTTCGAGCTCCGCGATGGTCTGGGGTGGCACGACGGCACCCCCGTTACCGCTGCGGACTGCGTGGCCTCGATCCGTCGCTGGGGACCAGTAGCGGCCGCCGGGCAACTGCTTATGTCGCGGGTCCAGGACATCTCGAAACAAGATGACAAGACCTTCATCATCGCGCTCAAGGAACCGTTGGGGGCGCTGCTCACCATCCTCACAGGCCCATTCATCATGCGCGAGAAGGACGCAAGTCTGTCTCCAACGGAGCAGGTGACCGCGAATATCGGATCGGGCCCCTTCACCTTCAATCACGCTCTTGCCAAGCCGGGCGCGAGCTTCACCTACGACCGCAATGAAAAATACGTTCCACGCAACGAGCCCGCCGACGGACTGGCCGGCGGGAAGATCGTGAAAGTCGATCACGTCATCTGGGACATGCTCGCCGATCAGCAGACTGCCGTCGCGGCTTTGCAAGCAGGTGAGGTTGATTTCTTGCTTTCGCCGCCGCTCGATCTTTTGCCAGTCATCGAGGCCGATCCCAACATTGAACTTCAGGTTTTGGACAAGACGGGTCAGGACATGTTCCTGCGCATGAACTGTCTGCAAAAGCCGTTCGACAACGTGAAGGCACGCCAAGCGATGCTTCATCTGATCGACCAAGAGGCTATGGTGCGCGCTGGCTTTGGCGACTCAAAATATGTGAAACCTGTCACGTCGATGTTTGGGAACGAGACGCCGCTGACCAACGACGAAAACACAGAATGGTACAAGAAGGGCGGCGATCCAGAAAAAGCGAAGCAACTCTTCAAGGAAGCGGGATATGCAGGCGAGAAAGTCGTGATCCTGCAGTCCACGGACTGGGCGGAGGCAAGCAATATGTCTCAGCTTCTGGCTGCTACATTGCAGAAGATTTGGGTCAATGCCGAGCTTGCGCCAAGCGACTGGGGCGGGCTGGTCGCGCGCCGCAATAAAAAAGTGTCCGTAGAAGAAGGAGGCTGGAGCATCTTCATTACTTCCGAGGCTGAAGCGAACTTCCCTCAAGTTGCCACCAACCCTATCCTGCAAATGAATGGCTCAAAAGCTTGGTACGGTTGGCCTCAGAACGACGATTATGAGCCTCTTCGAACTAAATGGGTAGATTTAGAAACGCTCGAAGAGCGCAGGGCGCTGGCCCGCAAGATGCAGCGTATATGGTGGGACTACGTGCCTCAGGTTCTGCTGGGTCAGTATGTCCAGCCAATCGCGCGCCGCAAGACCCTGATAAGTATCATCGGCTTTCCGTCTTATGTCCCGTTTTGGAACATGCAGAAAGCCACTAACTGATGGCGGCGTATATCCTTCGCAGGCTGGTTTCGGCCATCGCCGTCATGGCGATGGTCGGCATCTTCATCTTCCTGCTTCTCAGGCTGGCGCCCGGCGACCCAGCGGACATGATCGCCGGCAAGTCGGCCACCGCGGAGATGGTAGCTGCCATCCGCGAGCAACTGGGGCTGAACGATCCGATGCCGGTTCAGTTCATCCGTTGGGTGAGGGACATGCTCGGCGGCGATTTCGGCACCTCGATCTTTGCCGGGCGACCGGTTCTCGAGCTCATCTCGCAGCGGCTAGAGCCGACCCTTTCCTTGTCGATCCTGACGATGATCCTGTCGGTGACAGTCGGGGTCTCGTTCGGCATCCTTGCCGCGTGGCGAACTGGCGGTCTCGTTGACCGCCTCCTCACTATATTCTCGGCAGTTGGATATTCTGTCCCGATCTTTGTTATCGGTTTTTTCCTGATCTACTTCTTCGCCATTCGAACACACTGGTTGCCGGTCCAGGGATATCTGCCGATCGACGCGGGCCTTGGGCCTTGGTTTGTGCACCTAATCCTGCCCACCGTGGGCTTGGGCCTCGGCTACATCGCATTCATCGCCCGGGTTACGCGGGCGAGCATGCTGGAGGTCCTGTCGGAAGACTATATGCGGACGGCCGCTGCCAAGGGTGCTTCGTCCTATGCCATGCTTTTCCATCACGCCTTGAAAAATGCCGGCGTCCCTATCCTGACCGTCATTGGCATAAGCTTCGCCTATCTGATCGGCGGAGTCGTCCTCACGGAAACGGTCTTCAATATACCCGGCATCGGTCGTCTGGTCGTGGATGCGATCAACAATCGCGATTATCCCATTATTCAGAGCGTGCTCATCCTGACTTCGGGTTTGTACGTCCTTATCAACCTCACGGTCGATCTTGCCTATACGCTGATCGATCCCCGAATCCGGTATTGATATGACGATTTTATCGGCACCAGTTGAATATGTCCCGGCGGGGCGACTTCGCCTGTCTGACCTTCCGCGTCTGGCAAGGCGCCATCCGCTGGTCTTGATGGGCGGCGGCCTGCTGGGGCTTCTGATCATCCTGGCGCTGGCCGCGCCGCTTTACGCCGGCGATCCGGGGAACATGGATCCGTTCAAGCGGCTGCAGCCGCCTTCCGCCGAGATGTGGTTCGGGAGCGACAATCTCGGGCGGGATGTGTTTGCGCGAACGATCTTCGGTGCCCGCATCTCGCTCCTGGTTGGGCTGCTGTCGGCGGCGAGCGCGGCCGTGGTCGGGCTCCTGATCGGTGTCATCGCCGGTTACAGCCGAAGCTTCGACAATATCGTCATGCGGGTCATGGACGGGTTGATGTCGATCCCGACCATTCTGCTGGCGATTGCGCTCATATCTTTGACAGGTCCGGGGCTTGGCATCCTGGTCGTCGCGATCGCAATCCCAGAGACGCCAGCCGTCGCGCGGCTGGTCCGTTCGGTGGTGCTGGGGGTTCGGGAGCGCCCCTATGTCGAAGCCGCGCTGTGCGGCGGGGCGCGCCTGCCGAGGGTGCTGTGGCGCCACATCCTGCCGAGCACCATTCCGGCGCTGATGGTGCAGGGCGCCACTGTCTGCGCCAGTGCGATCCTGACGGAGGCGGGACTGAGCTTCCTTGGCGTGGGCGTGCCGCCTGACATTCCAAGCTGGGGCAACATGATCGCCAGTTCGCGGCTCTATCTCGGCATGGCGCCAATGACGATCTTTGCCCCCGGTATCTGCCTCGCCGTCACCGTCCTTGCCGTCAACCTGCTCGGGGACGGCCTGCGCGACCTGTTCGATCCCCGCGCCAGGCAGAGGCGCTGACATGCAGATGCATCAAAGGCTAGGGAACGACTTGCTGCTCGACGTGCGAGACCTCGAAACGCATTTCTTTGGCGAAGACAGCGTCACCCGTGCGCTGAGCGGCATCAGCTTCCAGGTCAAGAAAGGCGAGACGCTCGGCGTTGTCGGCGAATCGGGATGCGGAAAGAGCGTTACCGCACTCTCCATCCTTCGCCTGCTGCCGAAGCCGGGGGCCAGGACCGTTGGCGGCGAGGTCCGCTTCCAGGGTCGCGACCTGCTTGGACTGTCCGATCGGGAGATGCGAAAGATCCGCGGCGACCGGATCGCCATGATCTTCCAGGAGCCGATGACGAGCCTGAACCCGGTCTATACGGT
>NZ_RZSF01000387.1:0-5528 GCF_004023325.1 Mesorhizobium sp. M1A.F.Ca.ET.072.01.1.1
CAGCACCGGCGCCTACCAAATTCGTAGCGAACTGGTTGTAGCCAACGGCTTCGACATTTGGCGAGAGACAGAACACCCGGTCGTCCTTCGTCGGCCACGGATGCTAAACAGAAGCTTCCCGCAACACTTTAGAGTAGAGTTTTGCAATGGGCAGGACGCCGAGCTGGGAAGCCGTTCCAAGGCTGGTTAGCCATCGATCGTTCGCCTCCTCTTCTCTGCACCGAAGCTGCCCGCGTCTGTAACTCGGCGTGAGAACGAGGGCCGCTTCGCCGGTTCCGTTCCCGGAGTCGCCTTCGTCTCCCGACGAATCCCCATCCCGTTCGCCGTCACCGACTCGACCTGTCATTTCGCCCTCCAGTTTTTGAAGGCCCGGATAGGCGAAAAGAGTGAGACACGAGTTAAGCCTGTCTCCCGAATATCTGCGTGTTTGGCCGCCAAATTGTTTCGAATTGTCAGCTTTGACTGGGCGGCACTCCGGATAAATCGCTTCTGCAGCCCCACGCTCGACCGACGGAAATCTCAGATTGGGAAATGTTTTTCCGGCCTGCTCACCGCGCCTGCGGCTGTGGCAGGACACCCTGACAGGAGCGCGGTCGCCTTCCGAGTAGTGGGGCGAGGGTGCCCCGGCTTTCGAGCCGTCGAAGTAGATAAGTCTGCTTGCCACATCGCCTGCTGCGGTCCCGCGATCTTTACATTTAGGTGGCCGCCGTTTCTCGTCGCGATCGCCATGTTGTGATGTCATAATGATGTACCACTAGCTTTACCACGGTGCCGTTGGGAAGCGCTACTACGGCTAGATATTCTTGAAGTTAGGATCAAATTTATTATAGAGCGTGACGGCATGAAAGCGTCGCGGGCATAGGAGGTCCGCTATGCCTGAAGAGAACGACCAGACGTGACACTTTTCCTTTACGAACTCCTCCCCGTAGCATCGCATGTTGCGCGAATGGCAATCGAAGAACGCAAATATCCCGGTGAGCTGGCATCTGCACAGCAGGTCCACGAGCTCGCGGAAGAATATCGCAAGGGGGCAAATCTCCTCCTACAGCTCGGCCGACCCGGCAAGCCGCTTACCAGGGCGCCGTTCAGATTGGCGGCGATCCATGCGATCGAACTCTACCTGACCGCGCTCTTGCTCCACCGTGGGCACAATCCCAATCAGATCCGGAAAATGCACCACGACCTGTCGGCGCGGACGGAGCACACTCTGGCAGCGGGCCTACGCCTTCGCGCGAAAACGGCCAAGCATCTCCAATCCCTAAGCCAGAACCGGGAATATCTCGTCACCCGCTATGGACCGGAACTGGCAGCAACCACATCGCAGATAAACCGCCTCACCGCCACCCTTGAAGAGGTGGCGGCAAAGGTTACGACATTGATCGGGCCGTCGGCCAGGTCGCTGCAGGCAGACGCATCTGCCGCCGGCGAGGCTCAAGGCATGGATTCGGCGGCTTGCTTGTCCGCGGCGACCGCCAGTTGAACGACATGATGCACCAGGAACACGTCAATGAGGTACGTAACCTCGTCCCGTGAAATCGGCAGCATGTCTGCAGTGATTTCATTGTCGACATAACGCTCGGCATCCCAAAGGGTGCGAGTCAGTTCCTCGTTGGTAGCCTCAATCCGCCCAATGACCCTTTCGAACGCGGCGTTGGCGGCCTCGATAAGCACGGCACGGTCGGCCCCGGCGACTGGCAGGGACGCAATAACGGCATGGGAATCCATGACGTACGTTTCCCTCTTGGATGGCGATCTCTTGCCTCAGCATTTTCGGTCGCCATGCCGACGCTGGTTCTTGAAGGGGTGGCTAGTCTAAGCGCCAGGCGCCACCCTGTGCTCACATGCGCAGGCCGCAGGATACGCAAGAATCCGACAGATGCAATCGAAGGATTCTGGCGAAGAATTTCGCTGCTGGATGCGGCTCGCAACCTTTGGAATCGCGCAGGTTGCGAGTGCACGCGGTGATTGCCATATTGCAGGAGAGACACGCGAGGAAAGACCTTCGAGATGGTAGGCGAACGACTCATGAAGGCAAGCGATATCCCTGCCTTCGTAGACAGGGTAATCAAGGCCGGCTGCGACATCTGTGCCGTCGGCCAGTTCAACTATTGCCTGGGAGACCTCGAGGAAATGGCGGCGGCGCAGGACGAACTTCAACGAATAGGCGAAGAATTTGGCGATCGCGACTTTCTGCTACCTGAGATCGCCGCCTACTTGCGAACCATCGGACGGTACATAGACCCCGACTCGTCGGTGTCGCATTGGTCGGAGAACGGGAAAGCACAATAGGTGCTTCTCGTCTTGATCTATCACAGCTCCCACTGACCAGCGATCCGGAAACCGCGAGCGCCGCGAACAGGGCGACGGCCAGCGGCCTGAGGACCAAGGCGATGTCCATGCCCCCCAGATGCTTACCGCGCCGCCTGCAACGAGGAGCGCCATTGCCGCACCTGGCGAGATGCCGAGGTCGCGCAAACCTCGAACCAAAGGTAGTGCCGCAAGACCGTCGAGATACAGCCGTCAGCCTCCAGGTGCAGAAATTGGAGAGTGTCATCGGGCAGCGCGTATTCGAAAGGCATGGCCGCGGTGTTGCCATGACTGCCGCCGGCGAGCGGTTGCTGCCCGTCGCCCGCGATGTCGTCGAAATGTTGAACCAGGTGGTGGACGACCTGCGCTACGCCAGCCGAGGAAGAGATCCGTCTCGGCATTCCCGAGGGAATGGCGACACGATTCTATTGTCTATTCTGGCCACTTCACCGAGGAGGAGCCACGGCTCCGGGTCAGTTCCACGGGGACCAAACTCGTTGCCGTGGCGGAGGTGTGGAATGGCATTGGAGCAATCGCCTCAGCCATGAAGGGGAACGTTTCGGGAAGCCAGGTCGCCCTGCTGGCCGCGCCCTATATTGGGGAATGCAGTTGAGTAACATCGCGATGTGGGCACATTCGCGACGCCAATGAAGGGAGCGTCCGAACCGCCCCCTTCTATTACTTGCTTAAACAGCAACGCTAGATTCGCGCATCTGCGGCATTCGATTCTTGCTTCCGGACAACGCAAGCTCATGTGGAAACTGGAGCTCGAAGATTGTCAGCAGAACCGTTCCCCATAAAGCACGATCTTTTTCCAGCGAGGGCGTAAAGGATTCGCTGTCCTCGAAAGCATGGTCTTCCCCTTGCCGCTCGACGGCAAAGGCGCCAAGTACCGAGCGGCTCGCCTCACGTCCGAACATGCGAAGCTCAGTACGCCGTCTTCGCTGCGAACATGAACCTGGAAGCCGCAAAGGAACTTGCCAGCCTGCTGCCGCTTCCTCCGCTCTGTACGTCGTCAGGTGGGCTGATTTGGATGGTGCCGTCCGATTTCGCGGGCTGCGGGATGAGCAATGGCAAATCACACCGTCATCGCGCAGGATGACAGGAGAACAGTCAGAGTTTAGGTCCGCCTGACATGGAACCTCCGCTACCATCACCGTCATCATCTTCTGGACGCGGTAGACGAAGCCTGATCGCTTCTCGGTCGCCGACTTCTGGGCGAACAAAAGCGTTTGTTTTTGTGAGAAAGGAGGTTGCCCTCTGGAGCGTTGACCAATTGATCGCGTGAACGTAACGCTGTGCGAATTCGAGCGTTCTGATGAGAGCGCTGGGGTCTCCTGCATTGGTTGTCATCCGAAGCCCCTCGAGGTAGTTCGAACGGTAGACGGTCGGAATGATAATCCGCGTTTCCTTTGATGTCGTCAGCTCTGCATTCATCATGATCCGGGCGGTTCTGCCATTTCCATCGTTGAATGGATGGACCTCGGCGACCAAGAACATCATGAAGATAGCCCTGTCCATCGCGCTATCGAGACGTTGATGGATTTTGAAGCCCTCCTTCAGCGTGCCGATGACATCCTCTGGCTTCACAAAGGTAACCACCCCAAATCTGTTTTCTTTTGTCTTGAATTGGCCTGGTGATTTCTCCGGCCTCGCATTCATGATCCGCTTGTTGCGCTGCTTCAGAAGTTCGATGAAGTCATCAAAATTTTGTGGAACGCGACCATTGTCATTCGGATCTGAGACAGCTTCGAACGTGCCCACTATATCATGAGCATCGGCTGGCCGCTCCTTAGGGATAGCTCCATTGAAGACGATATCTTGGGCCTCATCTAGTTCGAATTCTGTGCCTTCGATGAAGTTGGAGAAGTATGCCTCGAAAAAGGCCTGATTGATCTTGCCTTCAGGGCTGAGAGTGGAAAGCAGTGGAGCTTGGGGCGCCCTGCCTCTGAGAAGGTCGTAAACCTTATTGAACAGATCGATGCGTTGTAGGTCGTAGGGTTCCCCGGAGACATGAGCAAGCACGGCTGGCGCCGACAGTTTGGCTTCTTGCGTACCGATCAGGGCGCCGATCATAGAACCCAGCTGTCTGGCTTCATCGATCAATCCGAGTTCGCTCCCGACCTTCTTGATCTGATCGCGTAAGATATTGATGCCCGTCTCGCCACCAGTGCGGTAATGCTTGAGAAGATGGGTTTCGATCTCGCTACGCGATGCTGTTCTTGCGATCCCGCTTCTTGAGCGAGACGGTATCATGTTTTCCACAAACGTGCGGGCTAGTGACGTGCAATACAGATTCACGCGCATCGGGTAATCGCCCTCTATTCTGTCGTGCCCCTTGCGTGACCGGATAACGCACCCCGGCAATTCGACATCACGCTTGGTTTTGGCGATCAGGAACACAGAGCCGTCGCTGGCAGGCTTCTGTTCTAGGGCGGTTCGATCTGCTACGATCGCATCTGGGAAATAGAGAGGGACGATCTTCCAGATGTTGCGCCGGACGAGAGCCGTCCGGTCTTCGAACATGTGGGTCGTGTAGAGGCGGCTCCCGATCTCGCGTAGCTTCCCTGCCTCTGCAGCACGCGAGACTTTTAAGGAATTCTCCTTTGTCGACAGCACAAACTCAGGGAAGTCGCTCATTCCTGCTCCATTAAGGGGTCGAGACAGCGGCATTTTGAAAAGAATTCCGACTTAAGTGACCGTCTTTGAAAACTTTTAGCACTTAACGGTTTTGAGATATACGTTCGCTGGGCGAGCCCAACAAGGTCGGGAAGAGCCGAAAATGAAAATAATTGAGAGTTAATGGCTTAGATTCGAAAACTTTTCCGACATAAGAACAAGTCGGGCGGGCCCGAGCCATCGGTGAGCTGGACGTTGAGCCAGATTCAGTGACGCGTCAGGAGGAGGGACGACGACCGCGAGCCGAGTACCGCTCGGCGATCGTTACACCACAGACGGTGCATTTCTCTCACAATCCGCTGCTTATCACTTCCGGTTCTCCGGAGCGGCCAGATGGCCGCTGCATTACAAAACATTGGCTTGTAGGTACAAAACTTTGCGTGTCTGAGCGCCTGTCTGCTCCGGCGGCTCTCAAATTCTGCTCAGCTGTCATAGCGCGTCAGTTTGTTGTCAGGTCAGCCAAGCTAAGTTCCGCCTCAAGCGAGCAATGGTTGTTAGGTGATGTTGAAGGTGATTGCGACCTCCCGACTGCGAGCGAAAGG
>NZ_RZSF01000388.1:0-5526 GCF_004023325.1 Mesorhizobium sp. M1A.F.Ca.ET.072.01.1.1
GCTTAGATGATGGCGCGAGCATTTTCTGGGCTGTCGGCAAGCGGCTTTTCGGTGAGCAGATGGCAGTTATGGGCAAAGGCTGAAAGCGCGACCTGGCGCCGCGCAGCAGGAACCACGACATCGAACACGGCATCGGGCCGGGTCTGATCGAGAACGGCATCGAGGCTGGTGCCGATGACGGCATTGGGGAGCTCGTACTCGCGCACCCTCGCCTGCGCCCGCTCGGCATCGAGATCGACAAGGCCGGCAATGGCAAGCCCGTCGATCTGCCTCGCGGCATCGAGCCAGTGCCTGCTCATGGCTCCGCATCCGACCAGGACGATCTTCATCATCCAGCGCTCCTCCTCCGCTCGGCCCCTCCAGGCCGAGTGTCACGGCATTTCCGGCATCACCGTAAACGTTTTTCCGTAAACGTTTACGAGAACACACCCGATGGCGTAGAATGTCAATCACCTGCTCGCGAAAATCGACATCCGCTGCTTGGCCTGAACGCCGGCCGGTGCTAGCGAAGTCAGAGGGAGAACCTGCCTTGGCGTCCAGCATCCACGATCTCGCGCGTCACCTGAACATTTCGATCGGCACCGTGTCGCGCGCGCTGAACGGCCGCGCCGACGTCAATGCGGAGACGCGCCAGCGCGTGCTCGAGGCGGCCAGGAAGCTGAACTATTCGCCCAACCAGTCGGGCCGCAGCCTGCGCCAGGGCGCCACCCGCTCGATCGCCTTCATGCTGCAACCGCATCCCGGCGACCAGCAATATGGCGAGCCGTTCTTCATTCCATTCCTGACCGGCCTGCAGGCGCGGCTCGCCGAGCATGACCTGGATCTGATGGTCGTCATGGGCGAGCCCGGCCAATATCAGCAGGAGAGGCTGCGCCGCGTGGTTGAGACGCGCCGGGCCGACGCGGTCGTGTTGGCCAATACACGGCGGGAAGACGATCGGATCGACTATCTGAGCAAGGCCGGCTTTCCCTTCGCCACGCTTGGCCGAAGTCAATCCGGCGGCAACACCTACCCTTCGCTCGATATCGATTTCGAGAGGGCGGGTGATGAAGCCGTCGACCGGCTGGTCGCGCGCGGCCACCGCCGCATAGCTGCCATCCGCCCTTCGCTTGATCTCAACTTCAGCTACCTGTTCCTCGACGGCTACCGCAAGGCTCTGAAGCGGCACGGCATCGAAGTCGACCCCGGCCTGATCGCCGACGGCTTCATCAACGAGACCGGCGGCTACCAGGTGACGCCGCGTGTCATGCTCTCCAAGGACCGGCCGACAGCCATCATCTTCAACAATGACGCGATGGCGCTCGGCGGCTGCAAGGCACTGGCCGAGATGGGCATCAGGCCCGGCCACGACATCGCGGTGATCGTCATCGTCGACACGCCGCTCTGCCGCTACTTCTCGCCGACGCTGACCGCCTTCCGTCCGGCGCTGGAGCCGATGGGCCGGCGGCTGGCCGAGATGCTGCTGGCGTCACTCCCGGCCCATGCCGGTCCGGAGGGGCCACGCACGATCCGCGAAGTCTGGCCGCTGGAGCTCGTCGCGCGAGAGAGCGATTGAGCGCCCTCTCCTTCTCCCCTTGCGGGAGAAGGTGTCGCCGAAGGCGACGGATGAGGGGAGCTCCAGGGAAAGCCAACGTCTCGCTCCGCTGGAACACCCTCATCCGTCTCGGCGCTGCGCGCCGATCCACCTTCTCCCACAGGGGGAGAAGGAAGGAGCCCCACTCCTGTCACGCAAGTATCATGTTCGCGTCCTAGACTCGATGTGACGCCATTCCGGCTCTGCTCGTCACATGGGGGACATCATGAAGCACCTCAACCGAACCGTCGCGCTTGGCGCGGCACTCGCCCTGTTCACCGTGCTGAGCCCTGCGCTCGCCGAGGGTGTTGGCTATGTCAACAAAGGGCTAGTCGGCGTTGGCCGCATCCCCGCCAGCCAGAAGGACAAGTTCGGCGAGACCTTTGGTTCGGGCTCCGGCATGGCGATCGACGCCAAGAGCTGGGCGCGTGACGGCGCCGGCTACAAAGGCTCGCTCTGGCTGCTGCCGGACCGCGGCTACAACGTCGCCGGCACCACCGACTACCGGCCCCGCTTGAACACAATTGCAATCGAGCTGACCCCGACCGCCCCGGGCGCGGCGCCCGCCGCCGGCCAGGAACAATCGGGCGTCAAGGCAACGCTCGCCGACACCATGCTTCTGACCGACGACAAGGGCGCCGACGCCACCAGCCTCGACCCGCTCAACGGCGTGCGCCCCGCTGCCGGCGACATGCCGATCCTGCCGCAGGCCGGCAACGGCAAGCTTTCGCTCGACGACGAGGCGATCGTGCGCCTGCCCGACGGCACCATGTTCATTTCCGACGAATATGGCCCCAACATCTATCGCTTTTCGGCCGACGGCCGCCTGATCTCGGCGACGCAGCCGCCGGCGGCCCTGGTGCCGATGCGCCATGGCAAGCCGAACTTCGCTTCCGACAATCCTGGCCCGGGTGCCGCCGAGCCGGATCCCAAGGATCCCGAGACCGGCCGCCAGAACAATCAGGGCCTCGAAGGCATGTCGATGACGCCGGACGGCAAGTTCCTGATCGTCGTGCTGCAGTCGGCGCCGCGCCAGGATGGCGGCGATTCCGGCTCGACCCGCCGGAATGCCCGCGCGCTGGTCTATGACGGCTCCGACTTTGCCCACCTCAAGCTGGCGCACGAATATGTCGTGCCGCTGCCGGTGTTCAAGGACGCCAAGGGCAAGACCAAGGTGGCCGCGCAGAGCGAGATCGTGGCGCTGTCCGACAAGAGCTTTCTGATGCTGGCACGCGACAGCGGCAACGGCCAGGGGCTGAAGGACGCCGAGTCGGTCTACCGCAAGATCGAGATCGTAGACCTTTCCGCCGCTACCGATATCGCCAACGGCCCGTTCGACGCCGCCGACAAGCCGGTTGCGCCGAAAGGCGTGCTCGATCCGTCGGTGACGCCGGCCAAGCTCACCTCGTTCATCGACATCAACGACAAGGGCGAACTCGGCCGTTTCGGCTTGCACAACGGCGCGCCGAACGACAGGAACAACCTCTCGGAGAAGTGGGAGGCGATGTCGCTGGTGAGCGTGCTGGACCCGAAGCTGCCTGACGACTATTTCCTGTTCGTCGCCAACGACAACGACTTTCTCACCCAGGACGGCTTCCAGGCTGGTGCCCCGTACAAGGCCGAGGATGGCGCCGATGTCGACACCACCTTCCTGGTCTATCAGGTTACCCTGCCCGGCCTGTCGGGGAACAGTCTCGCCGCAAACTAGTTGCGAAGGCATCTGGCCCAGCCCCAACGGATGCAGAAGCATCAGGCTGCGATACCATCGCGGGCCTGATGCATCTTCGGTGCCCGCCATGGACGACAACAAGCCCGCTCGCCGGGGACCGGCGACCTGACAAGCGGCCCCATCTCCGAGGACCCTCCGGCCGCAGGCGAGCCGCTGGACACCGGGTTCGGCGTGCCGCGCCGGCGCGCCAATCTCGTCGAGACACCGAACGGGTGAACTATCGCGCGTATCTGGCGCCGAACCCGAGCGCCACCAGCGAGAAGATGGTGATCATGCCGGCGAAGGCCAGGCTTGCCACCGTCGCGCTCGTCCAACCCGACAGCACGCCGATGCCGATGACCGGCAGCGCATTGCCGCAGAAGCAGCAGATGAAGAAGGCCGAGACCACTTCGGCGCGTCGGTCGCCCGGCGCGATCTGGTTCACCACCTGCAGGCCACCGCGATAGCCGAGTGCCGCCGCCACGCCGCAAAAGCCTGTGGCAACGATCATCATCGTCATGGAGGCGAAGGCCTGCGCCGCGACGATCAGCGCCACGGTCGGGACCATCAGAACTAGCGCGGCGAGCATCGTGAAGCGACTGGACAGGCGCGCTGTCGCCAGGATCGCCGCCGCTGCCACGATCGACAGTTCGAAGAACAGCCCGCCGGCCTCGGCGTGGTTGGTCGCATGGAGCTGCTGTGCCAGAATGCTTGGCGCGAGCGCGGCGTAGAAACCGACCAGCGCCATGGCGCCGAAGCCGGTCACCGCCGGCGCCACGAATTGCGCGCGGATTTTGTCGGGGACCGAAAGCCGCGGCTGCATTGAGACGTCGGAGAGTCGTCCGGGCCTGGAGACTGTTTCCTGAGTGCGCCAGATCAGCAGCGTGATCAGCGCAAGCAGGACCAGATAAACGGCAAATGTCAGCCTGAGCGGCCAAGGCGCGTATTGGGCGAGCAATCCCGACATCAGTGCGCCGACCCCGAGACCGACGAAATTGGTGCTGGTAGCGATGACAGCCGCGCGTGACTTGTCCTCCCCTTCGATCAGCTCAGCGAGCCAAGCGGTGCCGGTTCCCGCGCCGATCCCGATGCCGAGCCCGCTGAGGATACGGGCGATGTCGAGCCACATCAGGTTTTCAGCCAAGAGGAAAAACAGCGCGCTGACCACGGCCACGCCCATCGCCGCCATGGCTGCCGGACGGCGACCGATGACATCCGACAATCGGCCGAAAAACAGAAGTGCGGCCAAATTGCCGACCACATAGACGGCATAGACCAATGTCAGGGTGATCTGCGAGAACCCGAAGGCTTGTTTATAGATGACATAGAGTGGCGTCAGAGCCGTGCTGCCGGCAAACAGTGCAGCTATCATAGCGGCAACCGCGGCTCTTGCGACACCGCCGCCAAGTTCGTTGTCGCGCTTCATGGTTTGAGTGTAGCCGGCCATCGCGACCTCCGCTTGGTTGCAAGCCCAACGTCCGCGCAATTGCGGCTGTTCCGAATGCCGAACGCTCTCCTGACAGTTATGGCAGTATGGTCTCGCGCGAAATCCTCCCGTAACGTTCGTTAAGCGAGGAGGGAAGAACCATGGGCAAGGGCCGGGTCGAAGCCTTCACCGATGGCGTTGTCGCTATCCATCATCACGATCATGGTGCTGGAGCTTAAAGTGCCGCATGGCGAGGACCTTGCCGCGCTGGCGCCGCTTTGGCCGATCTTCTTCTGCTACGTCTTGTCCTTCATCAATGTCGGCATTTACTGGAACAATCTGCACAACATGTTCCATACCGTGCAGCGTGTCGACGGCCGGGTGCTGTGGGCCAACCTCAACCTCCTGTTCTGGCTGTCGCTGATGCCGGTGACGACCGCCTTCATGGGCGAGAACCACTTCGCCCCGGTGCCGGTCGCCGTCTACGGCATCGACCTCGCGCTTTGCGCCGTTGCCTATACCATCCTGGTCTTCAAGCTTCGCCACCTGCACGGTGCCGACACTACCTTCGCCAGAGCCGTGGGCCATGACCGCAAGGGTAAGATTTCGCTGGCGTTCTACATTGCCGCCGTTCTGCTGACCTCGTTCAGCCAGTGGATCAGCGTGGCGATCTACGTCCTGGTGGCAATTATCTGGTTTACGCCGGACAGGCGGTTCGAGCCGCGCGTGGAAAGATAGCGGATTCTTACTCCCGCATCGCTTTCAGTTTTTCGGCCGCCGAGGCGGCAAGGTCGGCATAGCGCTCTTCCAGCCGCTCTG
>NZ_RZSF01000389.1:0-5512 GCF_004023325.1 Mesorhizobium sp. M1A.F.Ca.ET.072.01.1.1
GCTTACGCTCCTGCCGCGCGCGGCGGCCTTCGCCAATCCCGCCGATGCGCGTCAGGCTCAGCCTGCGGTGGACCGTCTCGAAGAGACCATCGATGCCGTCGTGCTGCGCGTCGGCCGCCAGGGCGAGGTGCTCGACGCTTCGGCCAAGGCGCGTTCCATTCTGAAGCTGGCGCCGGAGCTCCTGCTCGGTACCGGCTTGTTCGAGCGCGTCCATCTTTCCGATCGCGTCGCCTATCTCACCGCGCTCGCGGACATGCGCGAGGGCGCGCCGAAGCGCCGGCTCGACCTGCGCATCCGCTTGCCGCGCGACGGTGGCGACTCGGCCGACAATTTCCGCCCGTTCCGCCTTGAATTGCTGCGCGGCGCGCGGGAGCAGGACACCTTCACCTTCGTCCTTCGTGAGAACGACGAGGTCGCTGCGCTCCGCGAAGAGCTTGCCACGGCGAGGGAGGCTGCGGCTGCCGCCGAAGTGGCCAAGGGGCGTTTCCTGGCGGTGGTCAGCCACGAGTTGCGCACGCCGCTCAATGCCATCATCGGCTTCTCCGACATGCTGCTGCACGAGATGTTCGGCGCCTTCCGCGATCCGCGCCAGAAGGAATATGTCGCCCTGGTCAGGGAGTCCGGCCAGCATCTTTTGTCCGTCGTCACCTCGATCCTCGATGTCTCGCGCATAGAGGCAGGCGCCTATGCCACCGAGCTCGAGCCGTTCCGCTTCGCCGATGCCGCCGACTTGTGTCGCTCGATGATGCGGCCGCTGGCGGAGGCCAAGAGCATCGCGCTCGGCGCGCAGATCGCGCCTGACGCCGGCGAGATCAATGCCGATCGCCGCGCCGTGCAGCAGATCCTGATCAATCTCGTTTCGAACGCCTTAAAGTTCACGCCTGACGGCGGCAGCGTGGTGATCGGCGCCAAGCGGGTCGGCTCGCGGCTGCATTTCTGGGTGAGCGACACCGGCATCGGCATCGCCGAAGAGGATATGGCCAATCTCGGCAAGCCGTTCATGCAGATCCAGAACGACTATACGCGCCGCTTCGAGGGAACCGGGCTCGGCCTGTCGCTGGTCAAGGGGCTGGTGGCGCTGCATGAGGGCACGATGTCGATCGAGAGCGCCCCGGGCGAAGGCACGACTGTGACGATCAGCCTGCCGGTGAATGGACCGAAGCGGCGCTTGGGCGCGCCGGCCGACGTGCTGCCGGTGCCGATTGCAAAGCCGAAGGGGGATGCAAATGGGGACAGCAATGGCTCGCTCCGCAAGACGGCCTAAAGTGGTCGAACCCGAGCGCGGCTTGCTTGTCGAGAGCGCTGCGGCGGTCGGCCAGATGATCTCGCGCAATCCGGTTCTGGTCGGCGGCTCGACCGCCTTCCTGGTGACGCTCTTCTACGTTTCGGCCAACGCGCTCTGGTACCAGCCTTTTCCGCACACGAGCGCCTTCTTCGCCACCAGGAGCATCGAGAATTTCCCGCATGCCGTCTCGGATGAGCCGGAGACCACCATCAACATCGTGCGGCAGGCGCAGCCCACTCCCAAGCCCGATCCGGTCGTCCAGCAGGTGCAGGGCATATTGAAGGACCTCAATTTCTACGACGGCACCGTCGACGGCCTCACGGGCCCAGCCACGCGCAAGGCCATCCAGGCCTATCAGCTCAAGGTCGGGCTGCCCGCCTCCGGCGATATCGACGGCGCGCTGCTCGATCAGCTTGGCGCCAGGCAAACGACTGCGGCCATTCCGCATCCGGCCCCGAGACCGGCCGACAGGGCTGCGGCCCAGGCCGCCGGACCGGCGGCCATTCCGGTCTCCTCTCCGGCCAACGGCGCAACGCAGGCCCCCGACGCCCGCATCGTCAAGATCCAGGCTGGCCTGAAGGCCTTCGGCAATGACGATATGCAGCTCGACGGCGTCGTAGGCGCCCGGACCAAGTCTGCGATCAAGGAGTTCCAGGCGCTGTTCGGCCTGCCCGAAACCGGTGAGCCGGACGAAGTGGTCTATGCCAAGATGCGCGAGATCGGCCTGACAAACTGAGGGCTGCCGGCTTTCGGTTCCATTGCCGATGCTGTAAGGAACCGCGCATGCCATCCGGAACCCTGCCATGCGCGTGACTACCGATCTGTGGGTATCGGCCCTTCTGCGCCGTGTCTTCACCGCCGGCGGTTTTGCTGCCGTCGTCAAGCGCGGCGCGACCGAGGCCGGCGCCGTCTTCGTGTTGTCGCGCGGCCGGCTGGGCGAGGTGGCTCTGTACGGACCGGCGCCGCAAACGAGCTACGATTCGGCCAAGCCCGACGAGCGCTTCTTCACCTTGCTCGATTCTGGCGACGATAGCTCGGCATTCGATGCAAGGCTGGAAAAGGAAAAGAGATTCGATCCCGACATCTGGGTGGTCGAGATCGAGGCCGGCTCCGTTCCGGTCGAGGAGCTTGTGTCCGTGAAGGCGGAATAGAGGCGGCGGCCCGGCGTCCCGACCGGCCACGGAAACGCTGTGCACTTCCCTGGAATTGGGTCAGGACGCCTTGCGGCCGGCGGCCTTGTCATCGCTGTTCGATGCGTGGCGCCCTGTCTCGATGGCATTGCCGCGGATCGCCCGAGACAGCGTTTCGGCTTTCCAGGCCCGCACCTTGTCGAGCGCTGCCTCGCGATGCAGCAGCCGATAGCGGTCGAGGAACAGACGGATTGCCTGGGGATGCGGAAACTCGCCGGGATGGACCGCGACCGCGATCAGGAAGGCCCTGTCTTCGCTTAGGTCGAGCGCCTTGAGCGCCGCAAGCAGCGCTGCGTAGCCCGATTGCTCTGTAATTGAGCGGGCTGTGGCAAAATCGATGTCGAGCGCATCGGCAAGCGCTGTCTGGAAGAAAGCAAGGTTGCCCGTCAGCGCCGTCTCGCGCAGCTTCAGATAAGTCGGCTGTCCGAGGAACAGGTTGACAGCGGCACTTTCGCCGGCGGGCCGCATCATCGAGCGCAGGCGTCGCCGCGCGCTTTCCTCAGACACGCCGGGATCCGGGCGGCTGTCTTCTGTTGCGGAAGCGGCCGGTTTCACCGGCGCGATCTTCGTGACCGTCTCCGGCGGCCGCGTGTTGACCAGCGTCGGCTTCTCCAGCGCGCGGATCAGGTGGGCGATGGTTGCGTTGAGTTCCTTGCGGCGAGCGATTGCGCGCGCGTGCGGCAGGCCATGGCGGCCGATCAGCGCGATGAGGTCGATGTCGCTTAGCGCGTTCGAGCGGATAAGCAGCGGCGCCGCGATCTCGACCGGCTCCTCGGCCAGCCGCCGCACCAACGCGGCCGGCGCATATTCGCATTCGGAAAGGGCGGCGGCGACATAGCGGCGCGATTCGACCGACACTTCGTCGAACAGCGGCAGCGTCAAATCCTCGAGTTGGGCGATTTCGCGCCGCGACGGGCGCGTCAGCGAGCAGAAGGCCGACACGGCGGCGCGGAACAGCCTTTCGGCTTTTCCCGCTTCGGTCCGGATAGCGATGTGCCTGAAATCCGAAGAAGACACGGAGGATACGCCCGATACTCGACACAGACCCGGGCCCGCGCCTCCGGCCGGGCCGGTTTCGCGTCTCCAGGGAACAAACATCAAATTAGCCGCGATCCGTTAGCGCTCCGTTAACCCTCTGCCCGCCTTAATCGACTTTGGAGGCGTTGCGTTGTGCTCCGGTCAAACCGAGAGGAATACGCGAACCATGGGCATGGTCTTGTCTTTCGTGCCGCGAGCGGCACCCGTCAATCGAGTAACCCACGACACCGACACGGCAGCGGCTGTCATCATCTTCCCCGGCGTCCGCTATGAGCCACAGCCGCAGGTCGGCGCGGCGCGTCCGGACGGCCCGGACAAGCCTGGGTCGCCACGGCCACTAGTGCCGCATCACTGAGCTGACTCTTCAGTATTCCTGCAGTTCGCAGGCACTCTGTTCGAGAAAGCGCGACACGATCGGCTTCCAGCTATCGTCCGGCACGAAGGCGCGGACGACAAAGATTCCCTCTTCGATCGGCGCCTCGACAAAGATCGCGCCCTGCAAGTCCTCGGGAAGATCGCGCCGCACGTCGATCATCTGCGCCGGTGTCAGCACCACGGCATCGAGCTTTTCGCTGTTCGCATTGTGGTCGTTGAAGGAATAGATGTTATGGCCGCTGCGGTCATAGACCGAGGCCGACCAGAACGGCACGTTGCCGGGCGCCCGGATCCGCACCAGCCCGTCGGCGAGATTGAAGCGGCAGGCGGCCGCGTAGAACATGGGGTCGACCGACTTCACCACAGGTGCACCGCCGGCTTCCGCGTCCAGGCGCGTCATCTTGTAGAGGTCGGAGGCCATTGCCAGCCGCGACCAGGCATCGCGCTCGGAAAATTCCGGCACCAAAAACAGCACCGCGATATGCACGATGCCGGCGCCGAGCAGGCCGAGGACCATGGCGTGCAGCAGGCTACGCATGGCAGCCCGCCTTCAAAATGCGCGGCAGCGCCACGTCGGAAAGCCCAGTGCTGCTCGCGATCGGCGTGTCGTAGAAGGTCAGCACGAAATACATCTTGCCGAAGCCGGCCGTCAGCAGCCAGTTGCCCGGGGCAGGGCGGTCGCCGACGGAGATGACGACCGAATTGTCGGGCCGGCGCAGCACTTCGTAGGATTGCAGCACCGCCTGTCTCGCTTTGCCGGTGTCAATGACGCCGAGCGACTGGTCGGCGGCATAAAGCGTCCAGAACCGGGCCGTCGGGTAACCGCCTTCGATTGTATAGGCGCATTCCCGCTTCAGCGGTTGGCCAGCTTCATCGCGCTCGGCGACGAAGGACAACCCTTCCGCCCGGCCGAGCGCCAGCACGCCCTCACGCGCCACGCGCGCCTTGGAGTAGGGGTCGGAACCTTCCGTGCCGATTTCAGGAAAAGCTGTCCATTGGCCGATGCGGATCGCGCCGACGCCGTCCTGCGCGTTGAGCGCGTACCAGACGCTGCCGCCGCCAAGGCCGATGGCCATGGCAAGCGAAAGCAGCGTGAGGGAGACGGTCTTGAGCATGGAAGGCCGGAACTGAGGAGGTTGCCCGGGATATCGCGGCGTGGGGCCTCGTGGCAAGCCGGCTTGCCCCGGGCGTGGCGATATTCAGGTGGTCCGGCCTGCAAGCAGCATGACGTTCCCATGTCGGCGAACGGCCTGTCACGGACAAGTCCGGACCGCGCCCCTTCTGATTCTCGGCGGCGCTGCACGTGGCCATCCAATCACTGACTTGTCAGGCGCCGATCCGATGCCTGTGCTTGCAGCCGCCGCCATTTCGTTCCACATCGATCGGGATGAAGGGCGAGACAGAAGAGCGGCGTCGGAATTTGGCGTGGGCTTTGCCCGCATCGCTGATGCTGCATGCGCTGATCGCAGCGTTTCTGGTCTATACCTTGCCCAAGCGCGCCCAACAGCCGGATCAGGAGCAGCCGGTCAATGTCGCGCTTGTGCCTCCACCCGAGCAACCTAAGTCGAAGCCTCCGCCCGCACCGCAGCCGAAGCAACTCAAGGCCGAGAAGCCCCCGGAACCC